>NZ_JBFOCN010000052.1:0-168917 GCF_040907815.1 Aeromonas sp. s6 | reverse complement strand
AAGATGGTGGAGGGAGAAGGATTCGAACCTTCGAAGGCAGAGCCGTCAGATTTACAGTCTGATCCCTTTGGCCGCTCGGGAACCCCTCCACGGGGTATTTTCCTGATTTTTACTTACTTGACGCACTTGAATGGTGGAGGGAGAAGGATTCGAACCTTCGAAGGCAGAGCCGTCAGATTTACAGTCTGATCCCTTTGGCCGCTCGGGAACCCCTCCCCAAGTGCGAGGCCGCATACTACCAGATCCGGCAAGGTTGTGAACCCCTTGGCCGCATTCTGACGACAAAAAAGTGTCAAGTGGTCATTTTTTGATATGTTTCGCTCAAAATTCACACTTTTCAATGACTTTTATGTCGCTGCCGAAACGGCGAGGGGACGTAGGGGGGCTGGCTGCCAGGAGCCACGGGGCTCCTGGCGGATCATGGGGAGCTGGCGCTCGCTCAGGCGTCGGCGGGGCGGGCCTGCTGGCAACCCTGCACCGCATGGGCGATGAGTTCGAGGGCGCTCTGCTCGCAGGGGGGCAGCACCTCGTCGCAACTCGCGATCGGGGTGACGCGGTCTCCCCACTTGATGAGGGCGGCGCCCCAGGTCAGCCCGGCCCCGAAGGCGGCGGTCAGCAGGTAGCTGTTCGGCTTGACCCGACCCTGCTCCAGCGCCTCGCACAGGGCGATGGGCACGGTGGCGGCGGAGGTGTTGCCGTACTGCTCTATGTTGACCATCACCTTCTCCATGGGGGCGTTCATCCGCTTGGCCAGGGTCTCGATGATGCGCACGTTCGCCTGGTGCGGCACGATGAGGTCGATCTGCTCGGGGGCGATGCCGGCCTGGGCCAGTACGGTGCCGGTGGCTTCGCCCATGCCGCGCACGGCGCGCTTGAAGATCTCCTGCCCCTCGAAGTTGAAGGTGAAGAGGCCGTCAATGTCGGCGAAACGCACCCGATCCGTACCGAAGTTCGGCACGTGCAGTATCTCCCGCGCTTCGCTGTCACAACCGAGCTTGCTGGCAATCAGGCCGCTCTCCTGCTCGCTCGCCTCGATGATGACGGCGCCGGCGCCATCCCCGAACAGCACGGCGGTGTCGCGCTTGGCCCAGTCCAGCAACTGGGTCAGCCGCTCGGCACCGATCACCAGCACCCTTTGCATCATGCCGGTCTGCACCAGGGAGGTGGCGACCGAGAGGGCATAGACGAAGCCGGTGCAGGCGGCGTTGAGGTCGAACACCGCCGCCTTGTGGGCGCCGAGAGCCTGCTGCACGGCGGAGGCACCATTAGGGACCAGCGTGCCCGGGGTGGCGGTCGCCAGGATGATGCCATCGAGGGCGGCGGCGTCCAGACCTGCGCACGCCAGGGCGCGACGGCCGGCCAGGGTGGCGAGCGCCTGGGTGCTGACATGGGAGACCCGGCGGGCCTTGATGCCGGTGCGCGGGTAGATCCACTCGTCCGAGGTATCCATGATGGTGCCGAGGTCATCGTTGGTCAGCGAGGCGGGGGGCAGGCATTTTCCCCACCCGGTGATAGTGGCGTATGTCATCTTGTCGTCGCTTGTCGTGATGGCCGCTCTGGGGCGGAAAGTGGCGAAATTATGCCGCACGGGGCGTTCACTGTCATCCTGCGGTCCCCCCAGTGTAAGGGGAGTGGCGGGAGCAAGACCGTGATTTTGCTTAAATTTCCGCTTCTCCTTGCCGTAAGATGAAGGCCCGATCCCGGCGACCCCTTCCCGAGGTGACTCCTGTGCACAAAGCGAATCTCAATCTCTTGCCCACCCTCAAGGTGCTGCTGGAGACCCGCAACATCAGCCGGGCGGCGGAGCTGCTGAACCTGAGCCAGCCCTCCATCAGCAAGCAGCTCGGCCAGCTTCGCAGCGAGTTTGGCGACGAGCTGCTGGTGCGGGAAGGGCAGCGCTGGCTGCTGACCCCGCGGGCCGAGGCCCTGGCGGCCCAGCTTGCCGATTCCCTCGGTGCCCTGGAGCGGCTCTACGAGGCGCCGGAATTTGCCCCCGAGCGCTGCGAGCGGGTGTTTCGGCTCGCCTCCTCCGACTACGTGGCCCAGCACATCTTGCCGGACATCTGTGCGGCCCTGGCGAGGGCCGCCCCCCGGGCGGCGCTGGAGTACAGCCTGTGGGACAAGCGCCAGTTGCCCCAGCTCTGGCAATCGGAGCTGGACATGGTCTCCACCATCACGGAGCTGGTGCCGGACCAGATCCGCGGCCTGCATCAGGGGGAGGACAGGCTGGTGGTGCTGATGGGGCGCCATCACCCGCTCTCTGGCATGGCGCTCAGCCTGGAGGATTACCTCGCCTGGCCCCACCTGCAGGTGAGCGGGGGCGGGGACAAGGACAGCCCGGTGGAGCAGGTGCTGGCCCCCCGCGGGCTCTCCCGCCGCTGGTTTGCCCGGGTGCCCTTCTTCCAGGCAGCGGTGGAGGTGCTGCTGCGCACAGACTGTCTGATGACCACCCCGGCCCATATCGCCTGGCAGCTCTCCCGGGAACATGCCCTGAGTTTTTGCGATCTCCCCTTCGCCACCCGTGTCCAGCAGTATCATCTGCTGTGGCACCAGCGCCACCACCTGGATCCGGCTCACCGCTGGTTTCGCGAGCTGGCCTATCCCTTCCTGCGGGATCACCTGCAATTCACCCTGGGGGAGAGTCGCAAGCAGTTGGCCCGAGGGCCGCAGGCGAGCCGCTGATGGCAGCGGGTTGTGCCACTCTATAGCCACTGGCTATGGGCTCTATTCATAACTTTCACTTCTGGCATAGCGAGCCACCCCCTACCCTGATCCCGGGTGACAACAATCGACACGAAGGAAGAGAAGGTATGGAGCTGACGAGTTGGCTGGCGCTGGCCGCCATTTGCGTGATGGGGGCCATCAGCCCGGGGCCGAGCCTGGCACTGATCATCCGCAATACGGTGCAGGGAGGGCAGGGCCACGGGGTCGCCACGGCGCTGGGACACGGCCTGGGAGTCGGCATCTATGCGCTGATCACGGCCCTCGGCCTCGCCATCCTGATCACCCAGACCCCGCTGCTGTTCGATCTCATCCGCTACGGCGGCGCGGCGTTCCTCGCCTGGCTCGGGATCAAGGCGTTGCTGGCCAGGCCCGCAGGGGGTGAGGCAGGCAACGAGGAGGGGCACCCGCCACGGGGACGTCAAGGGGCGTTCGAGGGCTTTATGGTGGCCTTCTTGAACCCCCAGCTCGCCATCTTCTTTATCGCCCTGTTCAGCCAGTTCGTGCACGCCGACACCGGCTGGCGTGAGGGGGGCATCATGATGCTGACCGCAGGCGGCATCGATGCGCTCTGGTATGTGCTGGTGGCCCTGGTGCTCTCTCGCGGGCCCGTACTCGCCTGGCTCAAGGCCAAATCCACCGTGATCGACAAGGTGAGCGGCCTGGTGCTGCTGGGGCTGGCCCTCAAGGTCGTGATCTAGCTCCGCGTCGGGTGCCTGCGTAGTCGGCACTCTCTCAGGGCCGGGGGTTGAGGGCCCGCCAGATGTCCTTGTACCGGGTCAATCCTGCATTCTGCGGTGATCTTAAGCGGGATCAAGGCGGGGGGCGGGGAGTCTGGCTAGAGTGGCGGCCATTTGCAGCCCTTCGAACCGGACGTTATGCGCGATCAGAACCATCACAACCGCCTGGAGTTGCTGGCCCCGGCCAAGAACCTTGCCTATGGCATCGAGGCCATCAACCACGGCGCCGACGCCGTCTACATGGGCGGCCCCGCCTTCGGTGCCCGCAGCGCAGCAGGCAACAGCCTCGAGGACATCGAGGCGCTGGCGCGCCATGCCCACCGCTTCGGCGCCCAGGTCTTCGTCGCCTTCAATACCCTGCTGCACGACCACGAGCTGGAGCAGGCCCGGCGCCTGACCCACCAGATCTACGAGGCAGGGGCCGATGCGCTGATCGTGCAGGACATGGGGCTGCTGGCGCTCGATTTGCCCCCCATCGCGCTGCACGCCAGCACCCAGACCGACAACCGCACCCCGGAAAAGGTAAAGTTTCTGCAGGACGTGGGCTTCTCCCAGGTGGTGCTGGCCCGCGAGCTCTCCCTTGCGCAGATCCGCGAGATAAGCGCCGCCACGAGCGTGCAGCTGGAGTTCTTCATCCACGGTGCCCTGTGCGTCTCCTACAGCGGCCAGTGCAACATCAGCCACGCCCGCACCGGGCGCAGCGCGAACCGCGGCGAGTGCGCCCAGCTCTGTCGACTGCCCTGTTCCCTGCAAACGCTGGCGGGGGAGGTGCTGGTGGAAAACAGCCACCTGCTCTCCTTGAAAGACATGGATCAGACCGACAACCTGGAGGCGCTGATCGCCGCAGGGATCCGCTCCTTCAAGATTGAAGGGCGCCTCAAGGGGCTCGACTACGTCAAGAACGTCACCGCCTGGTATCGCCAGAAGCTGGACTCCATCCTGGCGAGCCGCCCCGATCTGGTGGCCGCTTCCGCCGGTCGTTGCAGCTACACCTTTACGCCGGATCCCAAGAAGAGTTTCAACCGGGGCAGCACCGACTACTTCCTCCATGGCCGACAGCCAGGCATCGACTCGCCGCGCAGCCCGAAATACGTCGGGGAGCCGCTCGGGCGCGTCACCAGCGTGACCCGCGATGGCATCGAGATCGACGGCCAGGCCGTTGCCCTCAACAACGGCGATGGCCTCGGCTTCTTCAAGCCGGGGGGCGAGCTGGTGGGCATGCGCCTCAATAAAGTGGAAGAGAAGGCACAGAGCAAGCGGTTACTCCTGTCGGAACCCATGCCCGGTCTCAAGGTGGGCACCGAGATCTTTCGCAACCACGATCAGGCCTTCAGCAAGCAGCTCGAAAAGGGGAGCGCGGATCGCCGCATCCGGGTCGATATGCGGCTATCGGAGTGCGACGAGGGACTGCGGCTCGAACTTGTGGACGAGCAGGGCATTGGCGCCGCCGTTACGCTCCCCTGCGACCAGCAGCTGGCCGACAACCCGGAACGGGCGCTGCAGCAGGCCAGGGATCAGCTCGGCAAACTCGGCAACACCCTGTTTGTGGCTCGCCAGATTGAGTTGGCAATAACGAGGCCGCTGTTTATTGCGGCTTCACAGCTTAACGGCTTGCGCCGGGACGGCATTGCCGCCCTGGAGGCGGCCCGTCTGGCTGCCTACCGGCGACCCGAGCGGCGCATTCCCCTGCGAGGCGCCGTTTATCCCCAACATCGGCTCTCTTATCTGGGCAACGTGCTGAACAGCGCGGCGGAGCAGTTCTTTCGCGAGCACGGGGTGGGGAGCATCGCCCCCGCGTATGAGGCGAACAAGGAGGAGCGGGAAGTGGTGCTGATGACAACGAAGCACTGCATCCGCTACAGCCAGCAGCTCTGCCCCAAGGAGGTACCCGGTCTCAAGGCCGAGCCCCTGGCGCTCAAGATGGGCAAGGAGAGTTTCCGCCTGCGCTTTGACTGCCACCGCTGCGAGATGCAGGTGATGGGCAGCCTGAAGAGGGGATGATTGCCCGTGTGGGCATGGGGCTGGAGCGGATTTGATGGCAGTATGGGGCGCGGCCTTGTCACGGATATCCCGTGGCGAGCCGCCTTCCCCCAGCCTTCTTCTGACAAAGGATCCGTCATGAACATCCATGCACTGCCGTTTTGCACCACGAACTGGGCCGAGGTCCCGACGACCGAACACAAGGGAGAGCGCGGCGTCGCCCGCTGGCACACCCGGCAGTTCGGGGATCTGCGGGTGCGAATGGTGGAGTACTCCCCCGGGTATCTGGCGGATCACTGGTGCAGCAAGGGCCATGTGCTGCTCTGCCTCGAAGGGGAGCTGCACACCGAGTTGCAGGATGGCCGCGTCTTCACCCTGACGCCGGGCATGAGCTACCAGGTGGCGGACAACGCCGAACCCCATCGCTCCTATAGCGAACTGGGCGCTCGCCTCTTTATCGTCGACTGAGCCGCTCTCTTTCCCGCTTCCCCTTGTACATCAGGAACTTGCCATGCTTGAACTCAGACCCAACTGCGAGTGCTGTGACCGGGATCTGCCCGCCGACACGGCGACGGCCTACATCTGCTCCTTCGAGTGCACCTTCTGCGCCGAGTGCAACGATCAGTATCTGCACCTGACCTGCCCCAACTGTGGCGGCGAGCTGGTCAGGCGCCCGCGCCGCCCGGCGGCCAAGCTGGTGAACAACCCCGCCTCCCTCCAGCGCGTCTTCAATCCGGCCCTGAAAGCGGCGCTGGGCAAGGGGGGCTAGGGCCCTCCCTTCATGGGAAGGGCTGGGCTGGCAACTGGCTCGTCCCTGTGGCTCTTGACCTTCTCCCGGCGGCAACCCCTATCAAGGGGGCTCACACCAAAGGAGCAAAAGATGACGGAGCGATTCGAAGGAGAAGGGGCGAAGGCCTATGACAGCCGCATCCCCCTGCTGGTGCCAGGCTACGAGCTGCTGCACCAGCTTTGTGCCTCCCGGCTGATGGCCGCGCTGGGCCAGCAGGCCCGTGTGCTGCTGGTGGGGGTGGGCACGGGCAGCGAGTTGCTGCTGCTTGGCCGTCTCTGCCCCCGCTGGACCTTTGTGGCCCAGGATATCTCGGCGGACATGCTGGCCCATGCCAGGATGCGGGCCGAGCAGGCGGGCATGGGGGAGAGGGTGTGTTGGCACCTGGGCGCATTGCCTGTGCTGGATAAGCCTTGCGATGGTGCACTCTGTCTGCTGGTGCTGCATTTTCTGGCGCAAGATGCCAAAGCCGCGCTATTGGGTGATATTTATCGCCAGCTCAATCCTGGCGCTCCCCTGCTGCTGGCGGATCTGATGGCGCCCACGGACCCGCTTGAGCGCAAGGCGATGGGGTTGCAAGCCGCCCTCGCCGGTTTGCCGCTTCCTGCCTGCGAGCAGATGGTGCGCCGCCTCGGGGAGGATTTCACCTCCCTGGACGAGGGACAGACCCGGCGCCTCTTGCAAGGGGCCGGTTTCGCGGCGGCGCACCGCTTCTTTCAGGCGCTGGGGTTTCACGGCTGGCTGGCGCAGCGGCAGTGAGCCCTGGCCGGGCTGCGCCGGATCAACGAGAGGCCCTCTCCAGCGTCAGCAGTGCCTGCTTGATGGGCAGGCCTCCCGCATAGCCGGTGAGGCTGCCATTCTGGCCGATCACCCGGTGGCAGGGGATGATGATGGAGAGCGGATTGCGACCGTTCGCGGCACCCACCGCCCGCACCGCGTTTGGCTTGCCGATGGCGCGGGCGATGTCGCCGTAGCTGCGGGTCTCCCCGTAGGGGATGTCGCACAGCGCCTGCCACACCGCTTGCTGAAACGCCGTGCCCCTGGGGGCGAGCGGCAGGGTGAAGCGCTGCAACCGGCCCGCGAAGTAGTCCCGAAACTCGGCGAGGAAGGGGGCGAGCGCCTCGCCGTCCTGCCGCCAGTCGCTCATGTCGGGCAGTGGCCGCAGCCCGGCCAGGAAGTCCACGTGCACCAGACCGCGCTCGTCGATGGCGACCAGCAGTTCGCCCTGGTCGGTGGGCATCATGTCATAGCGGATCATGGGCTCTTCTCCTCGTCTTGTGTCTGTGTTGGCCGGGTGAGCAGCGCCGGTTGTTCACTCATGGCGTGCCACAGCCAGCTCGCGGCGTAGGCGCGCCACGGCTGCCAGGGGGCGCTGCGCGCTGTCACCTCTTTCATCGGCAGCTTGTCACCGCCCCCCAGCGCCTTTTGCAGCACGAGATCCGAGGCGGGGAAGGCGTCCGTGTCGAGCCCGCAGCGCAGCCGCCAGTAAGCGACAGTCCAGGGGCCTATGCCCGGCAGCGCGAGCAGTTGCTCGTCGCTCGCGCTGCCCAGGGTGAGTGCGCCGCTTGCGAGCGCCGAGGCAAGCCCTTGCAGCGTGCGGATGCGGCTGCCCGGCATGCCGATGCCGTCGAGATCCAGCTCGCACAGCTGGGTCGGGGTGGGCAGCTGCGCGGTGCCGAACTGAGCCTGGGTGCGCGCCACCAGGCGCCCCATGATGGTGATGGCACCCTTGACCGACACCTGCTGGCCGACGATGGCGCGCAGCATCACCTCGTATTCATCCCACCCCCCCGGCAGCCGCACCCCGGGCCATCGTCCCTGGATGCCGGCGAGCAGCGGATCCTGCCCCAGGTGTTCGCCGATGCGGCTCATGTCGGCGTCGAGATCCCACATGCGGCGCACGCGGTACAGTATGTCCGGCAGCGCACTCGGCGGCAGATCCCGCACCGTGAGTCTGAGCCTCTCCCCCTCGACGGGCTCGATGCGGATGAGCCCCTCCTGCTCGCCGACCCGGTGACGGCGCTCGTAACCGTGCTCATCCACCCGCTCCAGCCCCGGAATGGCGCGCAACCGGTAGAACGCGAGCATGGCCTGGACGTCGAACGGCGGGCGATACAGCAGGTGCAGTTGCAGGCTCGATTGCGGCGCCGCCTCGCCAGTCCCCCCTTCCTGCTTGCGCAGGGCGCCCGGTGTCATGCCATACGCCTGCAGCCAGGCGTCGTTGAAGCGACGAATGCTCGCAAAGCCTGCGGCAAACGCCACGTCCGTGATGGGCAGGCGCGTCTCCGTCAGCAGCCGTTTCGCAAGCAGCAGGCGGCGCGTCTGCTCCACCTGTTTCGGCGAGGCGCCGAGGTGTTGCTCGAACTGGCGCCTCAGGGTGCGCTCCGTGATCCCGGCCTGCGTTGCAAGGGAGCCCAGGCTGTGCTCCGCCAGCTCGCCGCGCTCGATGCGCGCCAGCACCTGGGCGACGAGCGGTGGCAGATCGCCGCTCTGGGCCGGTGCGAGCTCGGGGCGACAGCGCAGGCAGGGGCGCAGCCCGTGCTGCTCCGCCGCCGCCGCGAAGCGAAAATAGCGCACATTGTGCTCGTGCGGTGCCCGCGCCGGACACACGGGGCGGCAATAGATGCCGGTGGAGAGCACCCCGGTGAAGAAGCGACCATCGAAACGCGCGTCTCGCGCGAGGCGTGCGGCGTGGCACTGCTCCCGGGTGAGACCCGGGATGATCTCGTCTCGTTGGGATGAATGCGGGGGCTCTGTGGTCATGGCATGGCTCGGGTTGCTGTGGGCATGTCCCAGAGACTAAGCGGGGGCGAGAGGGGTGACTAGCCAAAAACGGACAGGGATAGCAAAAATAGTGCGATCCGAGGAATCCCAGTCCTCCCTTTGTAAGGTTAGGGGGGCAGGACCCCACCCTAACCCTCCCCTTCGTAAGGGGAGGGGACAAACAGCTCCCCTCTGTGAACGGGGGCGGGGTTAGCTCCTCCCCCTTGTGAAGGGGGAGGCTGGGAGGGGGGTCAACCTCGCTTATTTCAGATAGCGTTGTTCGAGGTGTTTGCGCAGCCACTGGGGATTGAGTGCCTCACCGGTCGCGCGGCGAATGAGCTCGTCCGTGCCGTGCAGGCTGCCCTGGGACCAGATATGGCGACCGAGCCAGCCAAAGATCTCCGGCAGGCGGCCGGACTCTACGAGCGTGCCCATGTCGCCGAGCTCACGCTCGAGTGCGAAGCGCAGCTGCGCCGCGTACATGGCGCCGAGCGTGTAGCTCGGGAAGTAGCCAAACGAGCCGTCCGTCCAGTGGATGTCCTGCATGCAGCCGTTCTGGTAGTTGCCCTTCGTGGACAAGCCGAGCCACTGCTGCATCTTCGCGTCCCACAGCTCGGGGATGTCCGCGACCTCGATGCGCCCTTCCATCAAGTCCCGCTCCAGCTCGTAGCGCAGGATGACGTGGGCCGGGTAGGTGACTTCGTCCGCATCGACGCGGATAAAGCCGGGCTCGACCCTGTTGTACAGCTTCTCGAGGTTCGCGGGTGCGAGCGCATCCTCTGCCCCGAAGTGCGCGCGAATGCGCGGCGCAATCAGCGTGAGGAACGCGGGGTGATGGCCGAGTTGCATCTCGCAGAACAGGCTCTGGCTCTCGTGAATGCCCATGGAGCGCGCCTCGGCCACCGGCTGGCCGAGCAGTGCGCGCGGCAGGCCCTGCTCGTAGCGTGCGTGGCCCGTCTCGTGGACGATGCCCATCAGGCTGGAGACGAACTCCTGCTCGTTGTAGCGCGTGGTGATGCGCACGTCCGTCGGCACGCCGCCGCAGAACGGGTGGCTGCTCACGTCGAGCCTGCCGTGCGCAAAATCAAAGCCGAGCAGCCCCATCACCTCCTGGCCGAGCGCCTGCTGCGTCGCAACCGGGAACGGGCCTTGCGGGGTGAGGAGGGTGTCGCTCTTCTGCCGCTCGCTCACGGTCTGGATGAGGCCGGGCAACCAGCTCGTCAGATCGCCGAAGATCTGATCCAGCCTCGCGCTCGTCATGCCGGGCTCGTACAGCGCCAGCATGGCGTCATAGGGGCGCACCCCGAGCGCGTCGGCGCGCAAGGTCGCCACCTCCCGCGACAGGCGCACCACCTCCTCGAGGTTCGGGGCAAAACCTGCCCAGTCGTTCTCCTTGCGCTGGCGACGCCAGGCGTGCTCGCATTTGCTGCCGGCGAGCGACAGCGCCTCCACCAGCGCCCCCGGCAGCAGGCTTGCATCCTGCCACTGGCGCTTGATCTCCCGCAGGTTCGCACGCTGGTGCTCGTCCAGCGGTTCGCTCTCTGCCTTGGCTATCCACTCCCCAAGCTCGGGGGCGGTGCGCTTGCCGTGGATCAGCACGCCGAGCTCCGCCATCGCCTCGGCGCGGGCCTCGTTGCCTCCCTCCGGCATCATGGCGGCCTGATCCCAGCCGCAGATGGCGGAGAGGTGGGAGAGGCGGTGCAGTTGTTGCTGATGTTGTTCGAGTTTCTGGTATGACATGGGATTGTCCTTGTTATCGTCCCTGATGGTATGCACCCCGTACCTGGCATGATCGGGGCCGCCCGATGCTAGCACTGCCATCCACCCTGGTGCCACCCTCAGGCAGTCAGCCGAGGCGCTTCTGGTGCCGTTCGCGGTTTTCCGCCTTCTTGCGCTCGCTCTTGCGCAGCAATACGTAGAGCGCACCGCTGCCGCCGTGGCGGCGCTCGGCGCTGTGCATGGCCATCACCGAAGGCAACTGTGGCAGCCAGGCGCTGACATGGCTCTTGAGCAGGGCACGCGGGGTGCTGCGCTCCCCCTTGCCGTGCAGGATCAGCAGGCAGCGGATATCCCGCACTTCGCATTCGGCAATGAACTGCACCAGGGCGATACGGGCCTCGTTGAGCGTTTTGTGGTGCAGGTCGAGGGAGCCTTGCAGCTCGTATTTGCCAAGGCGCAGCTTCTTGTAGACTCCCTCCTGCACGCCGTCACGCTTGAAGCCGACGATGGCGTGGGGGTCCAGCATCTCGACTGCTTCCGTGCCGAGGTGATCCAGGGTGAGTTGTTCGGCGGTGGCGGCTTCCCGGCGCGCGAGTTGCGCCTCGGTGGGCTGGCTGTTGCCCGCAACGGGGGCGATATGGTCGCTGCGAAGGGGCCGCACGTCGGCCACTTCCTGCAGGAACAGTGAGAGTTCGTCGTTATGAGACACGGCAGGCTCCCCGCATGAAAATGAGGGAGCCAGTATAGCGGGCCTTGGTGGGCCTTAGAATGGCAACGCTCGCGGGCCCCGGCCCTGCCGGGGAGGGCGGTCTGAGCGAGCCTGGTTATTGCCCCTCTTTGGGCGGCTCTGCGTGCATCACCTTGTAGATGAAATAGACCGCATAGGCGCTGATGAGCAGGAAGGTGCCGAAAATCACCAGCATGGACATCAGCCCCACGCTGTTGCCGAACATCAGGTTCATCCAGAATTCCATCTCGTTCACTCCTGTCACTGGGCGGTGACAGGCATGATAGATACCTCTTCAGGAGGGAGGGGATGATCTCGATCAACTCCCTCTCTGGTTATTTAATCGGCAGCAAATTCTGTGAGCCGACACGCATCCGGCGCGTCAGGTCGCCGGACTGGACGCTACTTTGCTTTCTCCAGGGTCGGTTCGGTGAGGGGCGTGATGCGCCAGCCCTGCTGCTCCAGCAGGGCGAGCAGCCCATGCTCGCCGTAAAGATGCAGGGCCCCTACCACGATAAAGCTCTCGTTCGGCAGGCTGGGCCACTTCTTGACCCAGTTGCGGTTGCGCTCTGCCAGCAGGGTCTGTTCCAGCCAGGCTTGCAGCTTGGGCGGCGCCATCTCCTCCCTGAGCAGATTGATGAGGGTGGCCTCGTCCCCGTTCTGCCAGGCGGTCATCACGGCGTCGAACCCCTGCTGGATGTCGGGCAGCTCGTCCAGGGTGCTCTCCAGCATCAGGGTCTGGTTGTCGCCGACGCTCGCGAGATAGCCGAGCTGCTCCAGCAGGGTCTCCAGCCCGACGATGGGTTTGCCGCCGTCGTTCGCCCGCTTGGCGAAGTGCTGGTCGACACCGTATTCACCGCGATAGCCGGTGCGCTCCAGGGCCGCCTGGGTCAGGGTAATGGCCGCAAACCAGGGACGCAGCGGGGCCAGCATGCTCTCGTTCAGACCGTTCTGGCCCGCGGCGATGAGGGTGCGACGGTAGAGGTCGATGGGCAGGTGATCCTTGAGGGTCTTGCCGTCGACGAGCCGGGTGATGGCGCCCATCTCCTGCCACTGCTCCTGGCTGATGTGGGTCATATCCACCTCCATCACCAGGGCGCGGCTCTGCTGCCAGGCGCGCTCCACCGGGTCCGGCAGGGGATAGAGAGAGGGTTTGCCCGCATGGATGGACCCCAGCAGCCAGTGCTGTTCGTTGCCCTTGTTGATGCGGTAGAAGGCCGGATCGGCCATGGCATGGAGCGGCAGCAGCAGGCAGAGCAGGAAGGAGAGCAGCGTGGGATGGAATCTCATGAGGCACCTTATGTGAGCTGGATGAGTGCTCTATGATAAGTCCTCATTTGTCACAGCCAAGAGGTTTCCCATGCCCCACCTTCGTTTTCGGGCAGTTTCTGTCGACACCCTGCAGCGGATAAGCGCCCCCCTGATGACGGATCTCTGCGCCCTGACCGGTGGCAAGCCGGAGTTCGTCACCCTGGAGTGCGTGCCGAGCCAGTGGGTACGAGATGGCCAGCCCGAAGCCGGTTTCCCCTTCGTGGAGCTGGTCTGGTTCGAGCGACCGCAGGAGATGCAGGATGCCGCCGCCGCCCTCATCACCCGCCACCTGAAAGGGGTGCTGGGGGAGCAGACCTATGTGGTGGTGCAGGTGCTGCCCATCGTCAAGAGTCACTACTACAGCAACGGCCAGCACTATTGAGATTGAGCGGGTATCGTTGCTAAGACAGGTGCATGTCAAGAGGAGGCCCGCCGAGGGCCCCTGCCGTCCGGGCTCCCTTTATCAGGCGGATTTGATCAGCAGCTTGTCAAGCCAGCGGCTTGGCAGCAGGCGGCGCAGCACGGTAAACAATTTGGTCGGGAAGGTGACCGGGTAGCGGTGCCTGGGACGCTTGCTCGTGAGCGCATGCAGTAACGGCGGGATGCAGGCCTCGCTTGGCAGGGTAAAGCCCCGGGCACCCCCTTCACGCTCCAGCCTGGCCAGCGTCTGGGCATAGGCGTCCTGATGGCGGCTCGCGCTCGGGTCTATGTGGCGCAGGAAGGCCTCCCGGGCATTGGCGCGAAACCGGGTGTCGATGGGGCCGGGTTCGATCAGGCTGACGTGCACGCCGCTGCCCGCGAGTTCCAGGCGCAGGGTATCGGTATAGCCTTCCAGCGCGAACTTGCTGGCGTTGTAGGCGCCACGATACTTCATGGCCACCAGGCCAAGCACCGAGCTGTTCTGTACGATGCGCCCCTCGCCTGCCGCCAGCATGGGGGGCAATATCTGGCGAATGAGGTGATGCCAGCCAAAGAGGTTGGTCTCGAACTGCTCGCGCAGCGCCTCGGTGGGCAGATCTTCCAGCGCACCGGGCTGGCCGTAGGCGCCGTTGTTGAAGAGGCCGTAGAGGCGCCCTTCTGCCAGGGCCAGCGCCTCTGCCGCCCCTCGCTCTATGCTGGCGCTGTCCGCCAGATCCAGTTGCACCGCCAACAGACCCTGCTGCTGCAGCAGGGCCACATCCTCGCCCTTGCGGGCGGAAGCGATGACGGTGAAGCCCCGGGCGCCGAGCTTTCTTGCGGCGGCGAGGCCGATGCCGCTGGAGCAGCCGGTGACGAGCACGAAGGGATGGGGCATGAGCATGGTCCTGATTGACGGCCGGCAGGTGGCCCGAAGCTGGCATGGTAGCGTGGTGCCACCAAAAACAAAACCGGGCCAGAGGCCCGGTTTTCGGTCACGTCAGATGCCTGATTACATGATGGTGAACGGCATGATGATGTGGAACTTGACGTCATGCTCGGAGCTGAACATGTTCGGGTAGTACCAGCTGCCCTTGTCGTCCTGTTCGTTGTTGTAGTCGGTGTAGTGCAGCTTGAACAGGGTGCCCTTCAGCTTGCCGTCCTGCACTGTGTACATGACGTCGAAGTTGGCTGCCCACTCTTTGCCGCCTTCCAGGGACTTGTCGCCGTTGTTGGCATCCCAGCCGTAGGCACCGGAGACACCCACGCCCCAGCCCGGTGCACCCACCAGATCATCCAGGGAACGAGTCACGCCGAAGAACAGGGCTTTCTCGTCGTTGTGGTTCCAGTCGGAGCGGGAATCCCACCAGATTTCGTTCGCGCCCTGGGAGTTGCCGTAGCCGCGGGTCAGACGGGGCAGGTAGTTGCCCAGATCCCCTTCAGCCTTGGTCCACAGGCCTTCCAGACGGAAGCCATAGGGGCCGGCTGCCCAGCTGGCGGTCAGGGCTTGTTGCCAGGCCAGGCTGTCATAGTCGCTGTTCTCGGTGTCGGAACCGTAGAACTGGTAGCTGGTGTTCAGGCCACCCAGTACGTCGAACTTGTGGGCCAGCTTGAAGTGGTAGCTGTCCATGTAGCCTTCGGACTGACCGAAGCCGGCGGTGACGGCAGTGCCGTTCTCGAAGGTGTAGCGAGCGGCCAGACCGTGGATGTAGTCGATCTTGTTCGCATCGGTGAAGGGATCGCTGGCATAGGGGCTGCTCTTGGAGAAGCCGGTGGTGTTCTTGAACCAGGGAGCTTTGTACTCGTCGGCGATGGCGTAGGTCAGGTAGAGGCCGCCGAAGGTGCCTTCGATCTGGCCACCACGGTAGGTACCGGGTTGATAGGACCAGTTGACGCCGAGGATGCCGGGTACATAGAGCTGGGTGTAACCACCCTTGGCGGTGACGGCGTCACCGAACTTGAATTTCAGGGCGGCGTTGGAGAGGCTGAAGCCGTTCTCGGGAACGCCGTCACCACCTGAACCCCACTTGTCGCCCCAGAAGGAGAACTCGTTCTCTTCGTTGACGCCATTGCTCTCGTCAACGGCCAGATCGTAGGCACCGAAGCCGCCCACGTCGACGCCGACCACACCCCATGCATAGCCGGAGTTGAAGTTCAGGGCTGCCTGGGTGGTGGCATGGCTCAGGTTGGAGTGGTATTTGCCATCCTGACCCGGACCGGCCTGGACGCGATCACGCTCACGCTGGAAGTAGAACAGGCCACCGGTGAGCTTGCCTTCGTCGATGAAGGCGCTGTAGGACTTGCCGTATTCCGGGCTCATCATGTCTTGAGCGGCGAACGCCATGCCGGGGGCGACCAGTGCCGCGACCACGGCAGCACTCAACGCGGCGCGCTTGAAGATCACTTTTTCCATTTGTTATTGCTCCTGATTTTATGGACTTAGCTTTTTTATCCGGCAGCCGGGTAGGCACCCGCCGCTCGGTATTGGCATTGCAATCAACACCCCGAAGGGCAAAAAAATGGTTCTCTGTCGTGCCCTTGTGCCTGATGCCTTGGCGCATCGGTCGGGGCTATCTGCATCGTTACAGTCGTTATTTTTTGGCTGTCGATCCTTGGCGATCTGACATCACCAAGAGTACGTTCGCGGTGCGAAATATCAATGTAAAGTTCCCGGCAAGTTTCAAAAATATGACCGAGTGCAAATAATCATGATTCTTGGTGTGGGCACTCCCAGGCCACTCATGTCGGCAATGACAACGCTTTCATGGTGATTTCACCGTTCTCCTGCGCAGATCTTGCCGTCAAGGCAGAACTTTCTTTGTTAACCCGGTGGCAACATATAATTTTGTATCACAAAAAAAGATGGGCCCGGCCGGATGCCCACTGTCGTGAGCGTGAGCCGTCGCCCCGACAGACAGGGGGACCAGAGATGTGAAAGGGGTGAGGGAGCCTGTGACTGAATGGATGAGGCAACCCGTCATCGCCCGTGAAGACGTGACGGGAGTATCAGGGGAAGGGTTGCGGCAAGGCCGTACTGCGGGCAGGTAGACAGGGAACGCGCCCCGGGTCTGGTGCGTTCCAGGCCCGGGGGTTATCAGCTCTGGCTCAGGATCCGGGGGATCTGCTGGGCCTGGTGGTGGATGTGCTCCGAGACCTGTACCGAGAGGCGGCTGCCCTGGCGGGCGTGCTGGCTGATGCGACCGATGAGGGCGGCGAAGCTCGCCAGCCTGTGCTCCTGACTCTTGGCATTGTCGGCCCCTTGCAGGGCGATGACGGCGGTGCTGCGCGCCATCTCCCGCACCGTCAGGGTGGTCTGGCGCAGCTGCTCCGCCTGCTGGCGCTGCTCGGCGGCCTCTGCGGTGATGCGGGCCAGCACGGTGGCGAGCTGATCCCCCGCCTGGGTGAGGCTGGCCAGGATCTCGGTGATCTGGCCGAGGGAGCGCTGGGTGTCGGCGGAGAGGTGGCGCACCTCGTCGGCTACCACCGCGAAGCCGCGTCCCTGCTCCCCGGCCCTGGCCGCCTCGATGGCGGCGTTGAGGGCCAGCAGGTTGGTCTGCTGGGAGATATGGCCGATGACGTCGACGATGGCAGTCACGTCCTCCACCGAGCGGGTCAGCTGGGCCAGGGCGCCGCTGCTCTCGTCGATGGCGAGCCCGGTCTGGGCGGTAGCCGTCAGCATGCCCCCTACCAGCCGCTCGCTCTGGCTCATGGAGTGTTCATTGTGCTGGGCGTGCTGGGCGATTTCGGCGGCGACCTGGTGCACCTCGCTGGCGAGCTGGTTGAGCTCCTGCATCATGGTGTCGCTCTCATCCACCGCCTGCTCCGTGGTGCGGGTGCTGTGATGGATCTCCTGCACCTGCTCCACCATCTCCTGCAGGCTGGAAGAGACGCTGGAGAGCTGCCCCGCCTTCTGCTGCTGATCCTGTTGCAGGCGCTGTATCAGGCGGTTGTAGCTCGCGACGATGTCCGCCAGTTCGTTGCGCTCGCGCCCCGGGGTCAGGAGCTGGGCCTGACCCGTGGCGTCGAGCTGCAGGAAGGCTGCCCGCAGTTGCAGCAGGGGCCTGACCAGCCAGCGACGCTGCACCAGGGCGAACAGCAGGGCCACCACGACCAGGCAGAGCGCCAGCATGCCGAGCACGGTGGCCAGCTCCCGGTTCATGGTCTGACGGGCGGCGGCGAGTTGCTCACCCAATTGCTCCCCCGCTTGCAGCAGCTGGGTGATGTCCTGCTGCACCATCTGACGAGCAGCCTGCTGCTGTTGCAGCGCCTTGCGGCTGTTTTCCAGCTCCTGGGGATAGCGCTTGAGCAGGGAGGTCAGCTCGGCTTTGGGCTGATCCCCGAGCTCCTTGCGTATCGGCTCTCCCAGGGTGAATTCGTCGGCCGGTGCCTCCTCGAAAAGTGCCAGGCTCGGCAGGGCGGCCAGGGAGTCGGCCTGCTTTTGCAGGGCAGCCAGCTCGAATTGCAGCCCTTCGAGACGCTTGGCACTCGCCTGCTCCATGTAGTTCTGGCGCTGGTGGGCGAGGGAGGGGAGGGCGGTCAGGATGTCGGCCGCCCCCTGGCGATACTGCTCGGCAAGGGCCGGATCCCGCCCGGCGGCTGCTCCCTGCTGGCCGTAACGGAGCAAGGCTTTGGCCTGGGTGGTCAACTCGTTCTCGGCATTTTGCAGCAACCACTGGCTGTTGCCGGAGAGCTTGCCCGCCGCCAGATAGTCGCCGTCAATGCGGGTTTTCATCTGCTCAAGCCGGGCGTTTAGCGGCTGGGTCTGGGGATCCTCCAGGCGGGACAACAGCGCCAGCGCCTGCTGGCGCACTCCCTGGGCCTGGGCCAGCAGCAGGGGATCCCCGCTGCCGAGATAGTCGCGAAGCGCCCCCTGCAGCGGACCGCTCAGTTGCTGTTGCAGGCGCTCCTGCAGACGCTGGGCCTGGGCCGAGTGGTTGAATTGTTGCCAGCCATGATAGAGCGCGGTGGCCTGGACACCGGCCACCAGCAGCAAGACGAGGGAAGAGAGGGAGGCAAAATGGGCAATTTTCACATCAGATTCCTGCTTGAATCACGCAATGGGCGCGAGCTTAATCAGGTCTGATGGCGTTTTTATGACAGTGGCCGTGCCAGCTCCCGTTGATTTGGGCTTTTCACCAGCAGGCCGAGCAGGGCGCCGCCCATGATGAGCCCCCCCGCCAGCAGATGGCGCGGGGTGAGCGCCTCGCCGTTGAGCCAGACCAGCAGCAGGGTGCTCAGCAAGGGAGTGAGGTAGGCGAGCGCGCCGATGCGGCGCGGATCCCCGTCCCGCAGCGCCAGATACCAGGTGACGAAGGCCGCCCCCATGGGGCCGAGGGCGAGCCCGGCGATGAGCAGCCAGTCCCCCTGGGGGATCCGGGCGAATGGCAAGGGGCCTTCCAGCATCCATGCCAGCAGCAGGGCCAGGAGCCCTGCGGGCAGGCAGGCGGCGGCCGTGACCACGGCGGGAGCGGGAGGCAGGCGGCGGGAGAGCACGGAATAGGCGCCCCAGACGATGGCGGCGCCGAGGGCCAGCAGGTAGCCGGGCAGATGGGCCTGTTGCAACTGCAGGTGACCATCGACCATCACCAGCACCGATCCCGCGAGACCCAGGGCCCCGGCCAGCAGATGGTGCAGGCTCAGGGGATGACCCGGCAGCAGCAAGGGGGTGAACAGGATGATGCACAGCGGCCACAGGTAGTTGATGAGGTTTGCCTCCAGCACGGGGGCGTGGCGAAAGCTTGTGAACAGCAGCAGGTGATAGAGCAGCAGGGCGGTGATGGTCACCAGCCAGGTGAGGGGGCTGGCGCGCCACTGGCGCCAGAATGGCAGGGTGCCCGCCCCGCAGAACAGCAGCACCAGCCCCACCAGCACGAGCGGCGAGACGCTGGTGATCCGGGAGGTGAGCGCGGCGAGGGAGGCCCACAACAAGATGGTGAGCAGGGCAAAACCGGTGGACTTGTCCCACCAGGAAGACGCAGGCATCCAACACTCCTTTGCAAGATGAATGAACGAAAAAGAGGGCCAGTCTAGCAGACTGGCCCTCGTCACACAGCGTTGCCGTGACGGTGCGGGTTATGACTCCCGGCTCGGGACGGCCCCTGCCGCCGGAGCCAGGGACTGCCCCTTGACGTACCAGACGATGAGGGCCAGCACCAGCAGCGGCAGCACGGGGTCGAACCAGGTGCCGCCGGAGCCGAACAGCAGGTTCAGCAGGGCGACGCCGGTGCCGCCGATGGCCCAGGCGATGGTGGTCGGGATGGACCAGACGATCATCTGCTGCTTGACGTCGGAGATCCCCATCATGCGGTTGACCACCCAGAACAGGCTGTCGTTGAAGTAACCGAAGAAGAGCGACCCCATGGTGGCGGCCTGGGCGGCCAGCAGCATGTTGACCCCGGGGATCTGCGCCAGGATGGGGGCGGAGATGGAGGCCGCCGTCACCATGGCCACGGTGCCGGACCCCTGGATGAGGCGCACCAGAGTCGCCACGATGAAGGGGATCAGGATGGGGGAGATGGGCAATTGGGCGATCTGCTCGGCCAGTTGCTGGCCTGCGCCACTGTCGCGCAGCACAGCCCCCAGCGCCCCACCGGCACCGGTCACCAGCAAGATGATGCCGGCGGATTGCAACCCCTCTTCCAGGCGGGCGGCGGTGGCGTGCCTGTCCATGTGCGGGACCAGGGTATAGACCGCCAGCAGCACGCTGATGGCCAGCGCGATGATGGGGGTGCCGATGAAGTTGATGCCCTGCACCAGGGGGTTCGCCATCAGCCCGTCCATGCCCTCCAGGGTGGCCAGAGTGGTGAAGATGGCCTTGACGAAGATTAGCACGATGGGCACCAGGATCGGCAGCAGCGACAGGGTCAGGCTCGGCAGGGTCTTGCCCTCCTTCTCCTTGAGGTACTGCTCATAGGTGGCTTGCAGCTCGTCCGGGGTCTGGGCGGCCTGGGCACCGAACTCGGGGTACTTCTTGTCGAGCCACTGGGCGTAGAAGACGATGCCGAGCACGCAGGGGATGGCCAGGGCCATGCCGGTCAGCAGCATGGCGCCGATGTCCACGCCAAACAGGCCGGCAACCCCCAGCGGGCCCGGGGTCGGCGGCACGGTATGGTGGGTTACCACCAGGCCGCCCGCGAGCGCCACCCCCAAGGTGAGCAGGGAGCGCTTGCCACTTTTTGCCAGCGCCTTGGCCACCGGATAGAGGATGACGAAGGCGGAATCCACGAAGATGGGGATGCTGACGATGTAGCCCGTGATGGCCAGTGCCCACTCCTCGCGGCGCTTGCCGAGCCACTTGATGAAGCTGTAGGCGATCTGTTCGGCGGCGCCGGAGACCTCAAGCAGGCGACCCATCATGACCCCGAGGCCGATGACGATGCCGATGCTGCCGAGGGTGGAGCCAAAGCCCTGGGTGATCACGGTGAGGGTCTTGTCGATGCTCATGCCGCCGGTGATCCCGGCGATGCAGGCCGCCGCCAGCATGGCGATCAGGGCGTGCACCCGGGTGCGGATGACCAGGAACACCAGCACGAAGACCGCGATGATGAGACCGATGATGGGGGTTGGGATGTCGCTCATGATGCCTCCTGCATGTCATGGGTGATGAAACTGTCGATGATGTCGGCAAACGTCCTGTCTGCCGCGAAGCCGAGGGCGCTGGCTCGCTGGTTGTCGATGCGTCCCGGCCAGCTCGCCACGATGCGCTCGATGGCCGGATCGGCGGCAAACTGCACCCGATCCCGGGCCGCCTGGCCACCGACCCGTGCGAGGGCCTCCAGCATTTCGCCGACGGTCACGCTGATGCCGGGCAGGTTGATGCTGCGGGCGTCACCGGTGGCGGGAAGTCTGGCCGCCAGCAGGAAGTTCGCGACCACGGTGGCGGGGCTGGAGAGCCAGAGGCGCAGATCCGGGCTCACCGGGCAGATGGCGCTCTCCCCTTGCAGCGGCTCGCGGATGATGCTGCTGACAAAGGAGGAGGCGGCGCGGTTCGGCTTGCCCGGCCGCACGCAGATGGTGGGCAGGCGCAATACCAGACCGTCGACGAAGCCCTTGCGGCTGTAGTCGTTGACCAGCAGTTCCCCCATGGCCTTCTGGGCGCCGTAGGAGGAGGTTGGGGTCAGGGCGGTACCGTCATTCACCAGCTCCGGCAGCGGGCCGCCATAGACGGCGAGCGAGCTGGTGAAGACGAAGCGGATGCCCGGCCGGGCATGGCGGCACGCCTCCAGCAGGGTGCGGGTGGTGTCCAGGTTGACCTGCCAGCCGAGATCGAAGTCCTGCTCCGCGTGGCTGCTGACGATGGCCGCCAGGTGGTAGACCACGGCGGTCCGCTCGCTGATGAGGGACTCGGCGACACCGGGTTCGGTGAGGTCGGCCCGCAGACAGCGAACCCTGGGGTCCGGCAGGGGGGATTGCGGCTGCTGGATGTCCACCAGCAGCAGCTCGGTGAAGGGGTGGGGGCCTTGCAGCAGGGCCCGGGCCAGTTTCTGGCCCAGGAAGCCACCGCCGCCGGTGATGATGATCTGCATCTTGTTATCCTCAGACTCGTTCATGTTCAGGGTCGTTATTGTTGTGTCAGCCAGCCCAGCCCTTCCCGGGTGCCGGCTCTGGGGTTGTACTCGCAGCCTATCCAGTCGTGGTAGCCCGCCTGCGCCAGCGCCTTGAACAGGTGGGGGTAGGCGATCTCCCCCTCGTCCGGCTCGTGGCGATCCGGCACCGAGGCGATCTGGACGTGGCCGATGGCCGGACCCAGCTTGCCGATGAGGCGGGTGAGATCCCCGTCCATGATCTGGGCGTGGTAGAGGTCAAGCTGCACCCCCACGTTGGGCCTGTCTATCTCCTGCACCAGGGCCAGGGCGTCGAGCTGGTGGGCCAGGAAGTAGCCGGGCACATCTCTATCGTTGAGCGGCTCCAGCAGCACCTTGATGCCGTCTTCGGCCAGGAAGTCGGCGGCGAAGCGGATGTTGTCGATCAGGGTCTGGCGGTGGGCCGAGAGGCTATGAGCAGGGTCCACGATGCCGCTCATGGCGTGTACCTTGGTGCAGCCGAGCGCCAGGGCATAGTCACGCACGCTTGGCAGGTGGCCGCGAAACTCCGCTTCCCGCCCCGGGATGGCAGCCATGCCGCGCTCACCTGCGCCCCAGTTGCCCGGCGGCATGTTGAACAGGGCCTGGGAGAGCCCCTGCTCGCGCAAGCGGCGGCCCAGCTCTGCGGCCGGCCACTCGTAGGGGAAGAGGAACTCCACCGCCTCGAAGCCTGCGTCGCGGGCGGCGGCGAAGCGCTCCAGAAACGGCACCTCGGTAAACAGCATGGTGAGATTGGCGGCAAACTTGCTCATGGTTTCATCCTCCTCAATTCATCAATTTCGGGTTCGCTCAGGTAGCGGATGGAGTGGCCATGAAGCATCAGTGCCAGGCGTGCCGTCTCCTCCAGTTCTTCCATGTTGTTGACCGCATCCACCAGATCCTTGCCCGTCACCACGGGGCCGTGGTTGGCCAGCAGGAAGGCGTTGCCTTCGGGGGCGCGGCGCCCCAGCTCCTCGGCGATGCGGGCATCCCCCGGTTTGTAGTAGGGGATGAGCGGCAACTGGCCGACCCGCATCACGTAGTAGGGGGTGAAGGGGCGGATGACGTTGGCCGGAGCCAGCCCCTCCAGACAGGAGAGGGCGGTCAGGTGGGTGCAGTGCAGGTGCACCACGGCCCGGCAGTCCGGATTGTTGTGGTAGATGGCAAGGTGGAAGGCCACCTCCTTGGAGGGGCGATCACCTCCCAGGTGTTCCCCCTGCAGGTTGACGTGAGAGAGCCTGTCGGCGCTGAGCCGTCCCAGGCAGGAGCCGGTCGGGGTGGCGATCAGGGTGCCGTCCGGCAGCAGGGCGGAGAGGTTGCCGGCGCCCCCGGTGGCATATCCGCGCTGGAAGAGGGAGGCCCCCAGCATCACCATGGTGTCGCGCAGTGCCTGTTCAGTCATGGAAGTACTCCTGAGCCTTGTCGAAGAAGTCGTCGCTCCCGAAATTGCCGGACTTGAGGGCCAGCGACAGGGGGGAGTCGATGGCCCGCACCCAGGGCACACCGGGGGCGATCTGCGGGCCTATGTGGAACGCCTTGACGCCGAGGGCCTGGGTGACCCGGCTCGAGGTCTCGCCACCGGCGATGATGAAGCGGTCCACGCCGGCGCCTTGCAGCAGTTGGGCGAGGCGGGCAAAGCAGTGTTCCACCGCGTCGCTGGCCGCCTGCTGGCCGTGGGTTTCCTGAATGCGGGCCAGCTCCGCCGGGCTGGTGGTGGCGTAGACCAGCGGCGCCGGGGTCCGGGGCTGGTCCAGTACCCAGCGCGCCAGCTCGGCCGGGTAGTCGGCCTCTTCGAGGCAGCGCACCACATCCAGCGCCAGGGCAGGAGCGTGCTGGCGATAGCGGGCCACCTGACGGTTGGTCATCTCGGAGCAGGAGCCCGACAGCACCGCGGTGCGGGTGCCTCTGGGCCAGCCCGCTTCGCGGGCACCCTGCAGATCGCCGCTCCCAAGCTGACGGGCCAGGCCGATGGCGAGGCCGGATCCGCCGGTCACCAGGGGCATGTCGAGGGCGGCGGTGGCGATGTCCAGCAGGTGCTGCTCGGTCAGGGTGTCGACCACGGCGTAGCGCACACCCGCTTGCGTTAGCTGCTCAAAGGCGTCGGCAATGGCGCCGGGACCCTGTGCGATGGTATTGAACGGCACCAGACCGGCGCGGCCCTGGGCTTGCCCCTCCATCAGCCGCAGCAGGTTGCTGTCGGTCATGGGGGTGATGGGGTGATGGCGCATGCCGGACTCGGCGAGCGGCTGGGCGCCGACGAAGAGGTTGCCCTGATAGACGGTGCGACCGTTTACCGGCAGGGCCGGACAGATCAGGGTGAAGTGCTGGCCAAGCGCCGCCAGCAGGGCGTCGGTGACGGGGCCGATGTTGCCCGCTGCCGTGCTGTCGAAGGTGGAGCAGTACTTCTGGTAGATGCGCGGGCAGCCGCGGGCCTTGAGCCAGTCGAGGGCCGCCAGGGAGTCGCGCACTGCCTCATCGGCCGGGCAGGAGCGGCTCTTGAGGCTGATCACCACGGCGTCGACCCCGGTCAGATCCGCCTCTGCCGGGATGCCGGCAAACTGGATGGTGGAGAGGCCGTTCTCCACCAGGAAACCGGCGATGTCGGTGGCGCCGGTGAAGTCGTCTGCGATGACTCCGAGTTTCATGCTTGCTCCTCCTGACCCGGCAGGGTGATGCCTGAGAAGATCTTGATGACGGCGCTGTCATCTTCCTGGCCGTGGCCCGCGTTGCTGGCACCGAGGAACATGTTCAGCGCCGTGCTCGCGAGCGGCAGCGGGAAGCGCAGCGCCTTGGCGGTGTCCGCCACCAGGGTGAGATCCTTGACGAAGATGTCCACTGCGGAGCGGGCCTGGTAGTCACCGGCCAGCACCCGGGGCATGCGGTTTTCAAACATCCAGGAGTTGCCGGCGGCATGGGTCACCACGTCATACATGAGATCCAGGGACACCCCTGCCCGGCTGGCCAGCGCCATGGCCTCGGCGGCCACCGCGATGTGCACCCCGGCCAGCAGCTGGTGGATGATCTTGACTGTGCTGCCCTGGCCCGGCTCGCTGCCGACCCGGTAGACCTTGCCGGCCACCGCATCCAGCACCGGGGCCAGCTTGTCGAAGGCGGCGTCGGCGCCTGCGGCCATCACCGTCATCTCGCCGGCATCGGCCTTGATGGCACCACCGGAAACCGGCGCATCCAGCATCGGCAACCCCATCTGCGCCAGCTCGGCGGCCAGGGCGCTCGCCTCTTCGGCAGCGATGGTGGAAGAGACCATGATGGCGGTGCCCGGTTTGAGGTGGCGAGCCAGCCCCGCTTCGCCGAGCAGGATGCGGCGCACCTGGGTGGCGTTGACCACCAGCAACAGCACGGCATCGAGCGTCTCGGCCAGGGGCCTGGCATCGGCCATGACGGCGGCGGCACCGGCCTGCTGCAACTGGCCGCGAGCCTGTTCGCTGAGGTCGATGCCATAGGTGGTGAGCCCGGCCCGCAGGCAGGAACGGGCGGCGCCCATGCCCATGGCGCCCAGGCCGATGACCGCAACATGATAGGGAGTGCTCATCTCGTGATTCCTCGATTACGACTGATGAGCAGATAGTAGAGGCTTGCGGCGATGAAATATCAGGCAGTCGTCACAAAAAATAACTTAATTGGTGTTAATTTTTGTTATTTATGAGGGTTGAGATTCTTTCGAGTCAAATTTTGGCGTTTTTTGTGTGAATAAATGTGATTTGTGAGCCCGTTTCAGGTTATTTATCATTTTTTCCCAGGTCGCTGGGGTAGAATGGCACCTTCCTTTTCCCGAGGCGCGAGGCAAGATGATTCCCGTAGAGCGACAGCAACGTATCCTGCAACTGCTGGCAGAGCGCGGCGTGGTCAGCATAGTGGAGCTGACCGACTGGCTGCAGGTCTCCCACATGACCATCAGGCGCGACATCCAGAAGCTGGAGGAGCAGGGGCGGGTACTCTCCGTTTCCGGCGGGGTCAGCCTCTCCCAGCGGATCAAGAGCGAGCCCTCCCACGCCGCCAAGCGCAGCCTGATGCAGGGGGCCAAGCTGGCCATTGCGCGGCTCGCCGCCGCCCAGGTGAGCGAGGGGAGCACCGTCTATCTGGATGCCGGTACCACCTCCCTGGAGCTGGCCCGGGAGCTGGCGCTTCGGGAAGATTTGATGATAGTGACCAACGACTTCATGGTCTGCGCCTACCTCATCGAGCACGGCCGCTGCCGCCTCTATCACACCGGAGGGCAGGTCATTCGCGAGAACCAGTCCTGTGCCGGGGAGGCCACCGCCCACTTCCTGCGCAACCTCCATCTGGACATCGCCTTCCTGTCAGCCTCCTCCTGGGACAGTCAGGGGATCTCCACCCCGAGCGAACAGAAGGTGCCGGTGAAGCGAGCCGTGGTGGAGTCGGCGGCGACCCGCATCCTTATCTGCGATTCGTCCAAATATGGCAAGGTGGGGACTTTCAACGTGGTGAGCTGGGATGCGATCGATCAGGTGATCACCGACGAGCAACTGCCCCAGAGCGCCCGCGAGGCATTGGCACAGCACGGGGTCAGGGTGACCATGGCGCCGCTGGCCAGTCTGGTGGCCAGCGCCGAACAGGGGTAAGGAGAGGGGCGACAGGCGGCGAACCACAGCGCCACCCGGCCGGGATCAGCGACCCTCTGCGGCCGGTGCGTCCGTCAGCTTGGCGGAGCCCTGGATCACCTCCCCCGCCTTCTCGATGTCCCGCCCCATCCCGTGGATGGTGTTGCAGCCCAGCAACCAGAGGCTGGTGCAGAGCACCAGCAGCATGCGATTCGTCTTCATCCTTGCTCCTTTCATGCTATGGGGTCAGTTTGAGCAGGCGCCCCTGGCCTGAATCCGTCAACAGGTAGAGGGCGCCGTCGGGGCCCTCCTTGACGGTACGGATCCGCTCCCCCAGATCAGTCAGCAGCCGCTCCGCCGACACTATCTTGTCTCCGTCGAGGTGCAGGCGCAACAAGGCCTGACCACGCAGGGCGCCGACGAACAGATCCCCCTGCCACTCCCTGAACAAGTCCCCCTGATAAAAGGTCATGCCCGAGGGGGCGATGGAGGGCACCCAGATCCAGCGCGGTGCCGTCATGCCCGGCGCGCTCTGGCCCACGCCAATCTTGCCGCCCCCGTACTCCTCGCCGAATGTCACTTTGGGCCAGCCGTAGTTGTGGCCGGGCAGGATGAGGTTGACCTCGTCCCCGCCCTGGGGACCGTGCTCGTGAGCCCAGAACTGCTGGCTGCCCGGGCGCAGGGCCGCCCCCTGCATGTTGCGATGGCCCAGGCTCCAGATCTCCGGCAGGGCCCCCGGCGTCTTGACGAAGGGGTTGTCGGCGGGGACCCGGCCATCCTTGTGCAGGCGCACCGTCTTGCCGAGGTGGTTGTCCAGCGTCTGGGCCCGCTCCCGCTCGCTGTAGCGATCCCCCAGGGTGATGAAGAGGTGGTCATCCGTCAGCACCAGGCGGGAGCCGAAGTGGGCGCCGCCGGCCACCTTGGGCTCTTGGCGAAACAGCAGTTGCCAGTCGACGAGGGCCTCTTTTTGCAGTCGGGCCCGGGCCACGGCGGTGCCGGCGCCTCCGTCCCCCGGCTCGCTGTAGCTGAGATAGAGCCAGCCATCGCCGTCCAGGGCGAGATCGAGCAGACCCCCCTGACCCGTGGCGGCGAGGGGCGGCAGGCCGGAGACCACATGGCGGTTGCCGCCCGCATCGATGCGCAGCAGGCGCCCAGGGCGCTCGCTGACGAGGTAGCCGCCATCCGGCAGGAAGGCGAGCCCCCAGGGGTAGCGTAGCTCCCCCGCCACCGGGGTCAGGGTCAGTGCCCGCACCGGGAGCACCAGGCAGACAAGCAGCAGGGCAAACAGTCGCAACATGGGACCTCCTCGAGCGGCCAGACCTGAATGTCGCTGAAGTATAGGGGAGGCAAACGGGAAAACGTGAGCAACAACAAGCCATTGGGTGATACCGGCGGTGCCGGTTGTTCCTTGGGGCAGGAAGGGAAAGGGGGTGAGCCAGGGCTCACCCCCCTCTGGCTAGAAGAGGGCTGGCACGATGCGAAGCGGGTGATCCGATGGTTTGACTTTGCCTATCTTGCGCTTGGGCAGCTTCACCGGCTCCGCCGGCAGCGCCTCGTAGGGGATGTGCGCCAGCAGGTGGGAGATGATGTTGAGGCGCACCCGTTTCTTGTCCTCGGAGTGGGCCACGAACCAGGGGGCCCAGGCGGTGTCGGTGGCGATGAACATGGCATCCCGCGCCCGGGTGTAGTCATCCCAGCGATCGAAGGACTTGATGTCCATGGGGGAGAGCTTCCAGATCTTGCGGCCATCGTCGATGCGATCACGCAGCCGCCGCTCCTGCTCTTGTGGGGTCACCTCCAGCCAGTACTTCAGCAGAATGATGCCAGAGTCCACCAGGGCTTTTTCCACCATGGGGGTGCCAGCTAGGAATTTGTCGCTCGCCTCCTCGCTGCAAAAACCCATGATGCGCTCCACCCCGGCCCGGTTGTACCAGCTGCGATCGAAGATGACGATCTCCCCCGCCGCTGGCAGATGGGGGATGTAGCGCTGGAAGTAGAGCTGGCTTTTCTCCCGCTCCGTGGGGGCGGGCAGTGCGACGACCCGAAAGACCCGGGGGCTGACCCGCTCGGTGATCGCCTTGATGGTGCCCCCCTTTCCAGCCCCGTCGCGCCCCTCGAAGACGATGCAGACCTTGAGCCCCTTGTGCACCACCCACTGCTGCAGCCTGACCAGCTCCACGTGCAAGAGGCGCAGCGCCTTTTCGTATGCCTTGTTGCCAAGGGGCTTTTGCGCCTCGGCCACGACCGGTTCTTCCGTTCTGGATTTTCGTTTGCTGCCCATGATGTCCTTCTCTGTGTCTCGGCGAATGGAAGGCCGTCCTGCCGGACGGCGCCCTTCAAGGGTAGATGACGGTGTGCCGCCACCGGGAGTGGCAACTACCGGGGGATGGCCGGGATCATCTTTGGTGGGGCTCGCGGGGTTGTTGGTGGCAGTGAGACATTGAAGAGGGGGGGGCGGGACCTGGCCGCCATGGATGCAGGGGAAATGGCGCAGAAACGCACAAGGGGCTGGCATCATGACGATGCCAGCCCCTTGCTGTGTATGGTGTTCCCGACTGGAGTCGAACCAGTGGCCTGTCCCTTAGGAGGGGACCGCTCTATCCTGCTGAGCTACGGGAACCTTGTGGCGGGCATTATACAAGAAGCATTGTGCTTTTAAACCCTTGATTCCTATTCCAATACGGCCAGGTCACCGATTTGGAGATTGAACGGCGAATATTTGTTCTGACTGCTGATGATGGCGCCATCCTCGAACACCTGCACCACCTCGAACAGACCGTCTGCGGGGTTGCGCATCACCCTGGACTTGCCATAGGGGTCGGCGAAGTCGGCGCTGTGCTGGACCCGGAACTGGTCCCCGAGTTTGACCCCGTTGCGACGGCCCAGGTTGATGTGGGGGCCGCGCTCGTGCTGGGCCACGATCCGGGCGGTGACGGGGGCACAGGCGAGTTCGGCGGCGATGTCCTGGGCCGCCTCCTTCAACTGGTAGCCCACCTCCTGGCCAAAGCTCGACTGCCAGAACTGGCCGCCGCTGCTGCCCACCTGTTCCCGCTTGGAGAAGGTCCAGTTGGCGCGGCCCTTGTACTCCTTGCGGCCGAGCAGGCTGCCGTTAATGCCGTCGAACAGGTAGAGCTGCATGGAGAAATTGCGCACGGGATCCTCATACCAGCTGGTGAGGGCGTTGCCCTGGGGCTCGAGGGAGAGGTCGTCGATGCTGCCGAGCACCAGATACTGGCTGTCGGTGCGCAGGCTCAGGGCCTTGATCTCCTCGAGGGCGCTGCGATCCCCCTGTTGCAGATGGAGAGGGTCGATGCGCAGATTCTCGTCCAGCCACTGGCGAGCGACCACCTGGGGCGTCGTCGCCAGGGTTTCAAACAGCCGGCGGGAGAGATCGGCGGGCATGTCGTCCAGGGCACCGGTGCTCGCCTGGTCCGGGTAGCGCATGCGCAGGCGCACCAGCGTCAAATCCTTGGCGTAGTGCTGGGTCTGACAGATCTGCCGCTCCGCCTGGATGTCGGCCACGAGGGTGATGTACATGCGGCCGTTGCGCACCTCTTCGCGCTTGAGGCGGTACTGGCGGATGTCGCCGCCGGAGCGGATCTGGATCTGCTCGGAGCGCAGGCTGCCGTTTTCCAGGCGCTGGATGCTGGAGACGGAGGCGCCGCTGGCCAGCAGCGCCTGGCGCAGGGCATCCCGGGTCGCCTGCTCGCGGGCGTAGACCTCGTCGCCCCCCAGAATGGCGGCACTGCCCTGGGCCTCGATAAGTTCGGCCCTGGCCGACAGGCTGGCCAGCAGCAGGGTGAACAGCAGCGAAACTTTCATAACAAACACCTTGAGTGGGCGACCCCGCTGCCGCCGTGGGGCGGGTCAGGGATCCTGGACACAGATCCGGTCTGCACCGGAGCGGGTGACCAAATAAAAGCAAGAACCATGCCTTCTTCCCTGGCCGGAGCCCGTACGGTGGGCTCCGGTGGCACAGTGCACGCCTTTGCCCGGGGATCATCGAGGATCCTGCGCGCATTCCCGCCTCAAGTGTTGGCGGTTGCGACCGATAACAGGTCAGGTGCAGATACAGGAAAGGTATCCATGAAGAGAGTTATCACGGTGCTGGCGGTGGCGCTGGCATTGGTCGGTTGCGGGTCGGCCGACCCCATCAATCGGGAGCTGGGAGACCCTCGCCAGGCGGCGAAGGGGATGGAGCTCAACTGGCTGGTGGCCCGCATGACGGATCAGCTGATGGAGCGCAAGTCCCTCACCACCCTGACCGAGCCCATTGCTGTCGCCTCCTTTGTCGATCTCGACACCCTGAAGGACACCAACTGGATGGGGCAGCAGATCGAGGAGAGCTTCATCTACGAGCTGAACCGGCGCGGGGAAGTGGTGGTGGACTTCAAGACCACGGGCAACATCCAGGTGACCCCGCAGGGGGACTTCGTGATGAGCCGCAACTACAAGGATCTCTCGTCCCGGCTACCCATCTCCCGCATCCTGACCGGCACCTTCAGCCGCAATCAGCAGGGGATCCTGGTCAACGCCCGCATCATCGATCTGCGCACCAAGATGGTGGAGACCACGGCCCAGAGCCTGATCCCGAAACAATATTTGTCCGGTGCCAGCAACTCCTTTGGCCGGGCCTCCATCAATCGCGGTTACCTGATGCGGGGGGGCCAGAGCCCGTCCGGTCATCTGGTCAACCTGACCCCTTGAGGTGGCGCGTCATGAAGCGTGAAGCGGGCTGGCTGACATTGAGCCGTGAAACATCGGGTGTGGTGAACAGGAAAACGGGGAAACAGCGATGAAAATCTTGTTGGGTTGCCTGATGGCCATGTTGCTGACGGCGTGCAGTGGCAACCGGGTGGTGAACTATGACGTGGGCGAGAAGCCCGATGACTTCCCGGTGCTCAAGGCGGTGGGGTATGCGGTGATCGACATCCAGCCCGGCCCCTCCCAGTCCGAGAAGATGTTGCAGGCGATCCGCGCCTCCAAGATGGACGCCTACCGGGAGCTGGCGGAGCAGCTCAACGGCCAGCAGGTGCGCGGCCAGAGCAGCTACAAGGACCTGACCCAGACCTCCAACTCCCTGGATGTGTCGGTGGCGGGCATGGTGCGCGGTGCCCGGGTGGTGGCGACCTATCCCCGTGGCAACACCTATGCCACCGAGCTGGAGCTCGACACCCGCAACCTCTATCACCTGAACCAGCTGATGGCGGGCCAGTTCTAGGGCGGGTCCGGGGGGCGCCGGCATGAGCCCGGCGATCATCACGGCACAGACAAAGGCGAGCGCAGGCTCGCCTTTTTGTTTGGTCGGGAAGGGGCTCGGATCTGCGGGGAATAACCGGGGTTGGCGCCTTGGACGGGATAGGGCCTGGTGAGGATAACCGGGATTGGCGTCTTGGGGGGAGAGCTGGTCTTCTGCAGGAGAAACGGACTTGATGGGCTGGGCGGGATCCGGCCTGTGGCGAGGAAAAAGGGGGCTGAGATCGAACAAGAGGTGCCCGGGCGCCGGAATAGCAGCCTTTATTGTTTAGGTAAATCTAACGATGCTGCCATATCGTTAAATAAATTCAAACGATAGAAAGGCCCGGCAGGCGGCAAAAGGAGGCCGCAACGGGAGGAAGATGGCCTGATGGTGAGTGGAAAGACAGCAGCGCCAGGATCCCGGGTCCGCGAGGGAGGGGGGGGAGGGCGGTTTAACGCCGGAAGGGAGGGGCGGGACCGGGCGCGTCTCACGGGGAGGGCGCAGAGAGCACAAAGGCGAGCCGGGGCTCGCCTTTGTGTGGCAGGGGAGGGATCCGCTCCCCATCAGCTTCCCATCAAGACAGGCGGCACGGCGGTCGGCTTGACGTCTTCGCTCGGGTAGCAGCCCAGCACCTTGATGTAGCGGGTGATCTTGGTCAGCTCCAGCAGGGCGGCCTGCATGGCCGGGGTCTGCAGGTTGGCGGAGACATCCAGGTAGAACATCTCCTCCCAGGGGTTGCCCTGCACCGGACGGGATTCGAGCTTGGTCATGTTGATCTCGTGGCTGCGCAGCACCAGCAGCGCCTCCACCAGGGAGCCCGGCTTCTGGGAGGTGGACATAATGAGGGTGGTCTTGGCCGGGATCTGGGGTGCCACGTCGATGGGCTTGCGCGCCACCACGATGAAGCGGCTGTAGTTCTCCTTCTGGTTGGCGAGCTGCTCGGCCAGCACGTCCAGGCCATAGAGCTCGCCGCCGGCGGCGCTGCCGATGGCCGCCGCTTCCGGGCTTGCCAGCTCCTTGACCTTCATCATGGCGCTGGAGGAGGAGTCGCAGATTTCGTGGCGCGCCCCTTCCAGCTTGCTGAGGTAATGGGAGCACTGCTGGAACACCTGGGGATGGGCGTAGAAGGTCTTGATGCGTTCGATCTCGGTGGGCACGGCGGTGAGGATGCAGTGCTCGATGGGATAGGTGAGCTCACCCACGATGGAGAGGGTGGTGTGCTGCATCACGTCGTATACCTCGTTGATGGAGCCCGAGCTGGTGTTCTCGATGGGCAGCACCCCGAAGGCGGCGCGGCCCGACTCCACGGTGTCCAGCACCTCGCGGAAGTTCTGGCAGTTCACCTCGATCACCTGATCCTTGTAGCGGGCCAGGTACTTGCGGGCGGCCAGGCTCGAGTAGGAGCCGCGCGGTCCCAGGTAGGCGACGCTGGTCATGGGCTCCTGCTGCTGGGGGTTGAGCAGGCTCTGCAGGTAGGCCTGCTGGGAGAGCACGGAGTCTTCGATGATGGTGTGGTAGATGCGGGTGATGTACTGGGCATCCAGTCCGAGGGCGCGCCCTTTCTGGATCAGGGCGACCAGCAAGTCCTGTTCGCGCTGGTGGTCACGGATGGGACGGGGATTGGCCTGCTTGGCGCGGGCGACCTCGATGCTGAGGGTCTTGCGTTTGGCCAGCAGGGCGAGCAGCTCCTGATCCAACTGGGTGATGTCGTGTCTGATCTCGTCGAGCGTTGCCATGGTGGTTCCCTATCCAGTGATTCTGTGGTGTGTGGTGCAAAAAAAAGCCTCCGCTGGGGAGGCTCGATTCGTCTTTGGTTTCTGTTTACGCGAATGGTTCACGTGACGACGGGCCTTCCCTCATGTGGGCCGGGTAAACGAGAAAACAAAGAAGAATGGTGTGTTCATGGGCGTGTCCTGAATGTAACGCCATAACCATTAAGGGATTTGGCGGTGCGATGCAAGTAAAACTTGCCCGGGGGCGTTGAACGGGGCAGGGTGGTGGCTCGGGTTGCCGGGGGAGAGTGAGCGTCGTTCTGGTCCCTGTTTATGGCAACCGCCGTGACCACATCCGTGGCAACAACACACAGAGGGGACGAGACGATGGCGGTGATCTTCGATCTGGGCAGGGTGGTGGTGCGCTGGGATCCGGTGGCCATAGTGAGTGCGGTGCGCGGACCTGAGGGGGCGACTGGGATCGCGGAGCAGCTGTTCAACCACCCGGACTGGCTGGAGGTGGACAGGGGGACCCTCTCCCTGCACACCATGGCCCGTCAGGCGCAGGGGCGCACCGGCCTGTCGATGGCGGAGAATCTGGCCATCTTGCAGGCGGTGCCGTCCTCCCTTGTGCCGGATCCCGCCATGGTGGCGCTCATCGAAGAATTGCACGGTGCAGGCCACACCCTCTATGCCCTCTCCAACATGGGGCACGCCAGCATCGACTGGCTGGAGCAGCATCAGTCCTTCTGGCGCTTCTTTCGCGGCAAGGTGGTGTCGGCCCGGGTGCGGATGCTCAAACCCGAGCCCGACATCTACCGCTATCTGCTGGTGTCGTTCGACCTGAGCGCGCAGGAGTGCCTCTTCATCGACGACAGCCCGGCCAACGTGGCGGCGGCCGAGGCGCTCGGTCTGCGGGGGCTGATCTTCACCGATCCGGCCCGGTGCCGGGCGCATCTGATCGCTCAGGGGTTGTTGCCTGCCTGAGGGGAGCCAGTTTCGCTTCGCAGCGAAAAAAGTGGGCAAAACCTTGATTGAGGGCAAATAACGTACAGCTTTATCCATGCTCTTTAAGTGTATATTCAGCTTGGGACGGGCAAAATGGTATCCAGTTCATCATCCGGAGTTGTTGTTATGGATGCCAATGTCGTTGCGCTGCATCGGGGATACGATCAGACCTTTCAAGCCAGGGAACAGAGGCTCATCAACACCCTGGCCGGTTACAGCGAACTGCTTGTCTCCTTCTCCGGCCGACTGGAATCCTGCTACAGCATGGATCTGTGCCGGGCCAGCGGGGTGCGATTTCGCGCCATCACCCTGGACAACCCCACCCTCAGCCGCCAGTCGGTGGCCAGGGCACAGCGCTACTGCCGGCACTACGGCATCCCCCATCAGGTGCTCAAGACCGACGAGATGATCTTCAGCGCGCACCTGGGCCACCTCGCCGAGGTGACCGACCCGGTGCGCTACCTCTGCCAGCAGCTCGAACATGAAGAGGGCCCGCCGCTGCTGATGTCGGCCTCGGTGGAGGAGAAGCGGGAGTACCTGCGCCGATTCCACAGCCTGCCCGCCAACACCCTCTGGATCTTTGCCGAGCAGGGGATGACCAACCGGGATTTTCGCTACGGCTTTCACAAGCGGCAACTGGCGCTCTGGGGAGACGTGGGGGAGGCCTGCCTGAGCCGGCGGTTTGTCGATATGGCCTCCCTGGACAGGCGGCACCTGCGGATGGTCGACATGGCCGAGCAGATGCTGGTGGACATGGGGTTGGGGGGAGCCCAGGTCTTCTTCCATACCCTGGGTGACAGGGTCACCACCCTTGCGAGGATCCGGGTGCCCGAACGGCTGCGGGCCCTGGTGTTCGACATGCAGCCCACCATCCAGAAGGCCCTCAGGAGTGCCCAGTTCGATCTGGTGACCCTGGATCTGGCCACGCTGGAGGATCCCCACCCCCTGGTCATCTGAGCCGGGGCGTAACGTGAGGGGGGTCATAGGCAAGGAGGGCGCGACTCTTTATACTGCCCCCTTCGCATCCTTTATCGAGTGCCTGCCCATGAAACCCCTCTCCCGACTGCTGGTCGCCCTCTGTCTGTGCCCTCTGCTGGCCGAGGCGGCTCCCCTGCACCAGATCACCTTGCCGGATGGTCGCCAGGTGCAACTCAATGACGATTTCACCTGGGAATACCTGCTGGTCAAGCCGGCAGCCACGGTAGCCGGTCAGGCAGTGACGGCGAGTGTCGCGGCCCCGGTGCTGACCGAGCAGGCCATGGCCCATCCCGACTTGCTCTCCCAGGCGACCCGGGACGGCATCACGGTGAAGCTGGACCAGGTGGCGGGGGACGATCCCCTCAGCCTGCAGTTCGTGGTGAGCAACACCGGCAGTCGCAACGTGGTGCGCGTCAACGGCAGCCTGACCCTGTTCAGCGCCGACGGGGTGCAGCTCTCGAGCGAGCCCGTGCGCTTCTGGGTCGGGGAGAACCGCCTGCCTGACTCCTACCTGCGCAAGGGGGAGGCACGCACCTCCCGGGCCATCGAGCTGGCACGACCCGCCGGCCTCACCGGCAAGCCGCTGGTGCGGGTGCAGATCGACGAGGTGGAGTTCCGCTAGGATGACGGCGGGGGAGCCCTCGCTCCCCCGCAGAGTGTTGCACCGGTAACCGCCAGCAATATCCGCTTACATCTGACATGGTTTGGCAACAGCTTGCTCCTCGGCGTTGCCCCCTTTGCCCGTCACAATGGCTCCATTCCAGTTAGGTCCGCCTAACTCAACCCATGGAGTCAACAAAATGCAAAAGATCGCACTGTCTGTTCTGGTTCTGGCCGGTCTCTCTTCCACCTCCGTCCTGGCGCAAGATGCCTTCAGCTATGCCAAGGGCTCTGCCACCTGGGCCCACACCAAGTCTGACTACATCGGTGGCAAGGATGGGGAGAACCGCGACTTCGGCGGCCTGAGCCTGGATCTCTCCAAGAGCTTCACCAGCAATGTCTATGGCCGGATCGGCAGCGAATACACCTCCCGCAGCAGCGGCAACGACAGCATGGCCATCTCCAGTCTGGGGATGGGTGTCTACACCCCCCTCAGCACCGGCCTGAACCTCTACGGTGAAACCGGCCTGATGGGCTACAGCCTGGAACGGGAGCTGGCCTCCGACGTGAACCACTCCGGTTGGGATACCCTGGCCCGCAAGAAGAGCGGCAGCCTCTACGGAGAAGTGGGCCTGCGCTACGACACCGGCGCCGTCGAGCTCTCCACCGGCTATCGCTACGCCAACATGACCGACGACATGCACGACTTCAAGGCGGGGGCGGCGTACAAGCTGACCCAGAACCTGGCCCTCACCGCCGACTACACCTATCGCAACTGGGATCTGCAAAAAGGCTCCATCTCCAGCCTGGGTGTGAAATACAGCTTCTGATCATCCTTCCTGCAGGGTCTTCACCTTTACCCATGACTTCGGTCATGGGTTTTTTTTATGGGGGCTGATCCGCCCGCCGCCCCCTGGCCGTATCAGTTCGCAATAGTTATACAGCTTCCAATTTTTTGTATAACTGCTATAACTTACTCAAGGCTTATACAAGGGGCTTCATTATGTACAAGATCAAGGTCGGTATCAGTGCCTGTCTGCTCGGCCAGGAAGTGCGCTTCGACGGGGGCCACAAACGCTCCAGTTTCTGCGAACGGGATCTGGGCGCCCATTTCGACTATCACCCCGTCTGCCCCGAGATGGCCATTGGCCTGGGTGCACCCCGCGCCGCCATCCGGCTGGTGAAGCGCCAGGGCGAGGTGCGGGCCGAGGCAAGCAACGGGAGCTTCGACGTCACCGACAAGCTGATTGCCTTCAGCGAGCAGAAGGCACGCCAGCTCGACTTCCTCTCCGGCTACATCCTCTGCGCCAAGTCCCCCAGCTGCGGCATGGAGCGGGTGCGTATCTATGGCGCCAACAACGAGGGGAGCGCCAAGGAGGGGGTCGGCCTCTTCGCCAAGGCGCTGATGGAGGCCAACCCCCTGCTGCCGGTGGAGGAAGATGGCCGCCTGTGCGACCCCATCCTGCGGGAGAACTTCGTGCTGCGGGTCTTCGCCTACCACGACTGGCAGCAGCTCTGCGCCCGGGGGATCACCGCCTCAGCCCTGATCCGCTTCCATTCACGCTACAAGTACCTGGTGCTCTCCCACGCCACCACCCACTACCGGGCGCTGGGGCGCCTGCTCGCCAACCTTGGCAAGGCCAACCTGCAGGAGGTGGCCGACAGCTACATCCAGGGGTTGATGGCTGCGCTGACTCTTCGCGCCAACCGCCGCAGCCACACCAATGTGCTGATGCACCTGCAGGGCTACTTCAAGCGGGTGCTGACCCCGGCCCAGAAGCAGGAGCTGTGCGACACCATCGACAAGTACCGCACCGGGGTCTTCCCGTTGCTGGTGCCCCTTACCCTGATCCGCCACTACCTGCGCGAGTACCCGAACCCCTATCTCGCCGAGCAGGTGTACCTCAATCCCCATCCCGACACGCTGAAATTGCGTTACGGGCTGTGAAGGTGTGGCTGGATTTGGCCGATCAGGCCTACCTCGACCTTCATCCCGACACGCTCAAGCTGCGCTACGGGCTCTGAACCCCCTGTGCAGGCCCCGGTGGATGACCGGGGCCTCTTTCCAACGTCTGATGGACTCTCTCATGTCTGATGAATCACAAGCCGCCGCGCCTCTCCCCGACGAGGGCGTCTACCCCATTCGCGAGGTCTCCCGCCTCACCGGCGTCAACGCCGTCACCCTGCGCGCCTGGCAGCGCCGCTACGGGCTGGTGCAACCGGCCCGAACCGAGAAGGGCCATCGTCTCTACAGCGAGCAGGATATCCGCCAGATAGGCGAGATCCTGAGCTGGCTGGAGCGGGGGGTGAGCATAGGTCAGGTGAAGGGGCTCCTGAGCGAGCCCCAGAGTGCGCCGGTGAGCGATCACTGGCAGCAGACCCTGGAGCAGTTCAGCCAGGCGCTGCTCGCCTTCAACCAGCGCAAGGCGGAGGCCGAGCTTGGCGATCTGCTGGCGAGCTACCCCTTCGAGCTGGTGCGCAGCCGGGTGCTGCAGCCCCTGGTGGAGCGGCTGCTGGGGCTGTGGCGCGAGCGCCCCGATGGCGAGTTGCTGCAACAGGTGTGGCTCGGCTGGCTGCATACCCGCTTCGCCCGCCACCTCATCGAGCAGGAGAAGGGCGTGCCCGTCACCCTGGCAAGCTGGGGGCAGGTGGGGCCGCTGGATCTGGTCTGGGCTGCGTATGAGCTCATCGGTCAGGGTTATGAGGTGCAACTGCTGGGGGCGGTGGAGCCCCGCTATGCCACCCTGCTGGAGGGGCGCGCCACTCCCCCCTGGCTGATCCTGCTGGGGGCCGGGCTCGGCAAGCAGGACCAGGCCGCCGAATGGCCTGAGGGTACCCGCTTCTTTGGCGAGCTGGGACGCCTCTACGATGAGCCGTGGCGGCGTGCCCGCAACTGGCACGCCACCCTGGCAGAGGTCAGTGCGACGACCCGCACTGCCAAGGCGAAGGGCAAGGGCGGGAGAACACCGTCATGAGGCTGGTCTGGTTTCGCAACGATCTGCGTCTGGCCGACAACCCGGCCCTGCGCCACGCCTGCGCCGGAGATGAACCGGTCGCCGCACTCTTCATCGTCTCGCCGACCCAGTGGCAGCAGCACAAGCTGGCCCCGGTCCGCCAGCGCTTCATGCTGGCACAGGTGGATGCCATGGGCCGCGAGCTGGCGGCCCTCGGCATTCCGCTTCATCTGCTGCGGGTCGAGACCTTTGCCGAGGTGCCGACGGCGCTGACGGCGCTTTGCCGGGAGCTCGGGGTGAGCCAGCTCTACGCCAACCAGGCCATCGAGATTGACGAGCTGCGCCGCGACCACGCCGTCAGCGCCGCGCTGGGGGAGCAGGGCATGACCAGCCACTGGTTCAACGGCTGCTGCGTGCTGCCGCCCGGTCGGGTGCTGACCGGGTCGGGGGAGATGTTCAAGGTCTTCACCCCCTTCAGCCGCGCCTGGCTCAAGGCTCTCGAGGAGGATGGCTTCGTCATTCACCGTGCCCCCGCACCACGCGGCGAGCCGTTGCCGTGGCTGCCCCTGGCCGAGCGGGAGTGGGTGGACGACGGGCTGGGGGAGCTGACGGCGGACACCCGCTGGCCGGTGGGGGAGGCCGAGGCGAGCCGCCGGTTGCACGCTTTTCTGGATCAGGCGGTGCTCGATTACGGCGAGACCCGGGACTTTCCGGCGCTGGCGGGCACCTCCGTGCTCTCCCCCTATCTGGCGGCGGGCATCATCAGTGCCCGCCAGTGCGTGGGGGCGCTGCAGCAGCGTCTCGGCTACCGGCCCCAGTCGAAGGCCCAACCCGGTTTCGTCTGGCTCAACGAGCTCATCTGGCGCGAGTTCTACCGCCACTTGCTGGTGCTGATCCCGAGCCTCTCCATGAACCGCCCCTTCAAGCCGGAGACGGCGGCCCTGCCGTGGAGCTGGGATCCAGATGCCTTCGCCGCCTGGTGCGAGGGGCGCACCGGCTACCCCGTGGTCGATGCGGCCATGCGCTGTCTCAACGCCACCGGCTGGATGCACAACCGGCTGCGGATGATAGTGGCGAGCTTCCTCACCAAGGATCTCCACATCCACTGGCGGCTTGGGGAGGACTACTTCATGAGTCGGCTCATCGACGGGGATCTGGCGGCCAACAATGGCGGCTGGCAGTGGGCGGCGGGGACCGGGGCCGATGCGGCGCCCTATTTCCGGGTCTTCAACCCCACCACCCAGGGGCAACGATTTGATCCACAAGGGGAGTTCATTCGTACCTGGGTCACTGAGCTGGCGGATGTGCCTGCTGCCTATCTCCACGAGCCCCACGACTGGTTGCGGCTCAAGGGGCGGCAGGATTATCCGGCCCCCATGGTGGATCATGCCGTTGCACGGGTGAGGGCCATCGAGATGTTCCGCGAACTGGAGAAAAACTAGCATGAATGACGCGCTGGCCCGCTTTGTCATCCTCTACCTGCAATTGGACAAGCATCAGTTGCACCGCTTGCCGGAGGTCTATGCCGATGAGGTGCTCTTCATCGATCCTGCGCACCGGATAGAGGGGCTGGCCGCGCTCACCCGCTACTTTTCCTCCCTTTATGAGCGCCTTGCCCAGTGCAGCTTCGAGATAACGAGTCAGCAGCAGTCGGGCAACGAAGCCTGGCTCGCCTGGGTCATGACCTTCTCCCACCCCAGGATTGCCGGTGGCCGGGCTGTCAGGGTCGAGGGGGCCACCCGGCTGACGTTCGACTCCTGGGGCAAGGTGTGCCTGCACCGGGACTACTTCGATCTCGGGGCCATGCTCTACGAGCAGTTGCCGCTGCTGGGGCCCGTGGTACGTGCCATCAAGGGGAGGCTGGGGACATGAGCGGCCGGGTGCTGATCACCGGGGCCACCTCGGGCATCGGCCGCCAGCTGGCGCTGGATTATCGGCGCGCCGGCTGGCAGGTGTGGGGTTGTGGCCGGGACGAGGTGCGCTTGCAGGCACTGGCCGACCTGGGGATCACCCCTTTGCGATTCGATGCGCGCGACAGCGCCGCCATGGCCGGGGTGGCCGCGAGTCTGCCCGCCCTCGACCTGCTCATTCTCAATGCGGGCAATTGTGAATACATGGATCCGGCAGAAGGCTTTGATGGCGCCTTGTTTGCCCGGGTCATCGAGACCAACCTCATTGCCACCGGCAACGCCCTGGCCGCCTTGCTGCCGCGGCTGGGGGCGGGTGGACGGCTTGCCATCGTCAGCTCCTCGGTGAGCTGGCTGCCCCTGCCACGGGCGGAGGCCTATGGCGCCTCCAAGGCGGCCCTCGATTATCTGGCGGATACGTTGCGCCTGGATCTGGCCAGCAAGGGCATCGGGGTGACTCTGATCCGCCCGGGCTTCGTGCAGACGCCGCTCACCGACAAGAATGATTTTCCCATGCCCTGCCTGGTGACGGTGGAAGAGGCTTCCCGCGCCATCATGACGGGGCTTGCCGCCGGTCGCCACCAGATCCACTTTCCCCGTCGCTTCATCTGGCTGCTGCGCCTGCTCGGCGCCCTGCCGACAGGGCTCTGGCTGCGCCTTGGCCGCACACTCGTTTCGAAAGGACGCCCTTCATGAAGAAAAAGATCGCCATCGTCGGCTCCGGTATCTCCGGTCTCACCGCCGGTTTTCTGCTCCACAAGCTGCATGACATCACCCTGTTCGAGGCGGCGCCGACCCTGGGAGGCCACACCGCCACCGTGGAGGTGGAACAGGCTGGGCGCCACTATGCCATCGACACCGGCTTCATCGTCTTCAATGACCGCACCTATCCCAACTTCCTCAAATTGCTGGAGCGCATCGGGGTGGGGCGCCAACCCGCCGAGATGAGCTTCTCGGTCAAGAGTCCCGAGGGGATGGAGTACAACGGTCACAACCTCGATACCCTGTTCGCCCGGCGCCGCAATCTGCTGAGCCCGCGCTTCTATCGCTTCGTCGCCGAGATCCTGCGCTTCAACCGGGAGGCGCGGGCCTGGCTGGCCGCGCATCGCCAGCGGGAGCTGACCCCCGAGCTGACCCTGGGGGACTTCCTGCAGGCGGGGAAATTCAGCGACTATTTCGCCCGCCACTACATCCTGCCCATGGGGGCGGCCATCTGGTCCTCCACCCTGGCGGACATGCGTGCCTTCCCCTTGAGCTTCTTCCTGCGGTTTTTCGCCAACCACGGGCTGCTGGAGGTGGCGAACCGGCCCCAGTGGTATGTGATCCCGGGGGGCTCGCGAGAGTACATAGGGCCGCTCACGGCGGGCTGGCAGTCGCACATCCGCCTCGCTACCCCGGTGGAGGCGGTGCGCCGGGTGGCGGATGGCGTCGTGGTCACCAGCCAGGGGCAGGAGGCCCATTTTGACGAGGTGATCTTCGCCTGCCACAGCGATCAGGCCCTGGCCCTGCTGGCGGATGCGAGCGAGGGAGAGAGGGCCATCCTCGGGAACATGCCCTATCAGGCCAACGACGTCTGGCTGCACACCGACGCCTCCTGCCTGCCGATGCGCCGCAAGGCGTGGGCGAGCTGGAACTACCAGCTCGGTGAGGATGACGGGGCGCGCCCCCTGGTGAGCTACAACATGAACATCCTGCAGGGGGTGAGCTCCCCAGCGCCCTTCTGCGTCAGCCTCAATCCCCGTGGACGGGTGGACGAGAGCAAGGTGTTGCGCCGTTTCGTCTATCATCATCCGGTATTCAATCAGGGCTCCATCGCCGCCCAGCAGCGACGGGGCGAGATCTGTGGCCATCAGCATACCCACTTCTGCGGGGCTTATTGGTACAACGGTTTTCACGAGGACGGGGTGCGCAGCGCCCTGGACGTGGCCAGACGCTTCGGGGCCGAGCTATGAGCGGCGCCGCGGCCTTGACGCAGGGGGACGAGGGAATGGGGGAGGGGATCAGCGCCATCTGGCAAGGCTCGGTGCGCCATCGCCGCTTCGCCCCCAGGGCCCACGCTTTTTCATACAGCCTCTTCATGCTGGGGCTGGATCTGGACGAACTGCCCGGGCTTGAGCAGGGGCGCTGGTTTACCGTGGAGCGGGCCGGACTGCTCTCGTTTCGCCGCGAGGACTATATGCGGGGCAGCGAAGGGCCCCTCAAGCAGGCGGTCTGGGACAAGGTGGCGGCCCTTGGGGGGGATGCGGAGCCCGGCGGGCGGGTGCTGCTCCTTGGCAACGTGCGCTGCCTCGGGTTTTATTTCAGCCCGGTTAATTTCTATTTCTGCGATCGGGCGGGGGAGACCCGCTACCTGCTGGCGGAGGTCTCCAATACCCCCTGGAACGAGCGCCACTACTACCTGCTGGATCTGGCGGCGCTCTCCCCCCATGACAAGGATTTTCATGTCTCCCCCTTCATGGGGCTGGGGATGCGCTACCACTGGCGCATCCGGGCGCCGAAAGAGGAGGCGCTGATCCATATCGAGAGCCACCCCGTATCCGGTGAGAGCAAGCTGTTTGACGCCACCCTGGCCCTGCGCCGCGCGCCGCTGTCGCGCAAGGGGCTGGCGGCGCTGCTGGCTCGCTGGCCCTGGATGACCCTGAAGGTGCTGCTCGGGATCTACTGGCAGGCCCTGCGCCTTTTGATCAAACGCACCCCCGTCTTCACCCATCCGGAGAGCCGCCCGTGACGCTGACACACCCGTTTAACTCCGCTTCCTGGTGTTGTCAGCAGCCCATGGTGCGGGTTCATCCCAACCGAACGACCCCACTCTTGACCCATTCGGAGAGCCGCTAATGGAACTTGCTCAATCAACCCTCTCTGCCTCTTTCATCGACAAGGGGGCCAAGCAACTGCTGCTCAAATTGCTGGCGCGCCTTGAGCAGGGCCAGCTGGTGCTCCACGACGGCAGCGAGTGCCACCGTTTCGGCAAGGCGGGCAGCGACCTGCATGCCGAGCTGGTGGTGCAGGATCCGGCGTTTTATCGCCGCCTGCTGCTGGGGGGGAGCATCGCCGCAGGAGAGACCTGGGTGGAGGGTCTCTGGACCAGCCCGGAGCCGGTGGCACTGGTGCGCTTGCTGGCCCGCAATCTGCCGCTGCTCGACGCCCTGGAACGGCGCCTCGGCTGGCTCAGCTTCCCGTTCAACAAGGTGCGCCACTGGTTCAATCGCAATACCCTGACCGGTTCGCGCGCCAACATCGCCGCCCACTATGACCTTGGCAACACCCTCTATCAGGGCTTTCTCGACGATCACATGCAGTATTCGAGCGCCATCTATCCCCACCCGGATGCCACCCTGGAGGAGGGGCAGCAGGCCAAGCTGCGCACCATCTGCGAGCGGCTTGAGCTTGGGCCGGACGACCATCTGCTGGAGATAGGCACCGGCTGGGGCGGTCTCGCCGTCTATGCGGCCCGTCACTACGGCTGCCGGGTCACCACCACTACCATCTCCCGGGCCCAGCACGACTATGCCAAGGCGTGGATCGAGCGGGAGGGGCTGGGAGATCGCATCACCTTGCTGCTGGAGGATTACCGCAAGCTGGAGGGACGCTATGACAAGCTGGTCTCCATCGAGATGATCGAGGCGGTGGGGCACGCCTTCCTGCCCGACTATTTCCGCCAGTTGTCGCGCCTGCTCAAGCCCGGCGGACGCCTGCTGATCCAGGCCATCACCATCGCCGATCAGCGCCACGCCCAGTATCTGCGCGGGGTGGACTTCATCCAGCGCTACATCTTCCCGGGAGGCTGCCTGCCTTGCGTCTCCCAGATGGCGGGTCTGCTGGCGCGGGAGACCGACATGCAGCTGGTACGGCTGCACGATCACGGCCACCACTATGCCCGTACCCTGGCCCACTGGTGCGAACGCTTCCTGGCGCTGGCCCCGGAGCTGCCCAAGCTCGGTTACAGCCAGGATTTCATCCGGCTCTGGCACTTCTACTTCGCCTACTGTGAAGGGGGATTCTGGGAACGGGCCATCAGCCTGGTGCAACTGGAGGCCGCCAAGCCGGGGCCCCATGGCTGGTCCGGGGACTTGCCGGCACACGGTCGCTGATCATGTGGCAGTGGGCCCACCTGCTGGGATTCAACCTCTACTGGTTGCTGGCGGTGAGATGGCAGCAACCGGGCCCGCTGCTCGGGATGCTGCTGCTCCATTTCATCTTCTCCCCCCGCCGCGGGCAGGACTGGCGCCTCATCCCGGTCGCCCTGGCAGGCTGCCTGCTCGACATCCTGCTCTGGCGCCTCGGCCTGTTTCACTTTCCGTCCGGTTTTCCGCTCTGGCTGTTGCTGCTCTGGTGCGGTTTCGCCCTGACCCTCTCCCACGGCCTTCCCTGGCTTCGCCTCTTGCCGCGCTGGCAACAGGGGCTGTTCGGCATGGTGGGGGGCGCCTCCTCCTATATGGCGGGGGCCGCCATGGGGGCAGTAAACTTACCCTGGGGCATCTGGACAAGCGCAGTGCTGCTGGCGGTGATCTGGATGTGGTGGTTACCCGTACTCCTGTGGGTAACGGTCAAGCTGGAGGGTGAGACGAGATGAACACCTTTTCGACCGACACCTTGTTGTTTTCCAAGTGGACCAGGGATGGCCAGTGCGAGCTGGCCGAGCGTTTCTACCTGGTGGTGGCCTGCCAGCGCGATGCCCAGGGGCATCTGGCGAGCGTGGTGATGCAGGATATCAACACCCTGCAGGAACAGGAGATGGACTGGCATGAACTGGAGGATCCCGCCCGTTGGCACATGGGGTGGAACTAGTCTGCTGCTGGCGGCCTTGAGCCTGCCACTGCTTGCGACCGCCCAGAGCGTTGCCGCCCCCTGGCAGGGGCTGCGCACCGTGGGGCAGGGGGAGATGCGCTGGCTCTGGTTCAAGCTCTATGACGCCACCCTCTACAGCGAGAGTGGCCGCTATCAGCCGGGGCGCTACCCGCAGGCCCTCAGCATTACCTACGCGAGGGCCATCGAGCGCCAGGATCTGCTGGAGGCGACCGCCGCCGAGTGGCAGCGGCTCGGCCTTGGCAGCGAGAGTGAGCGCCAACGCTGGCTGGCTCGACTGGCCACGCTCTGGCCGGATGTCTCCCCCGGCGACAAGCTGGTTTTTTATGTGGACGAGCAGGGGGCGGGCCACTTCTGGTTGCGAGATCGCCTCCTTGGCTCTCTTGATGATCCCGCCTTCGCCCCCGCGTTTCTTGCCATCTGGCTGACTGACGACAGCCGGGATCCCGCTCTGACACGCCGCCTGCGCGGCCAATCCTGATGGAGTATTCCATGAAGTTCTCTTCCTGGTGGCGTCTTGCCTGGTTGCTGCCCCTGCTGTGGCTCTCTGGTTGCGGCGCGGGTCTTGACGATTATCGCGGCTCCCGGCCGGGCTGGGATCTCGCCCGTTTCTTCAATGGCAAGCTGGTGGCCCACGGCCTGGTGACGGACCGCAGCGGCGAAGTGACCAGTCGCTTTCGGGTCGAGATGCAGGGGCACTGGCGAGAGGGCAAGGGGGAGCTGTTCGAGCAGTTTTACTTCGATGATGGCCGTCGGCAGACCCGCACCTGGTTTTTGAGCAAGGGGGCGGATGGCCACTGGCGCGGCACGGCTTCAGACGTGGTGGGGGAGGCGGTAGGCAAGACAGAGGGCTTTGCCCTCAACTGGCGTTATCAACTCGATCTGGCTCTGCCGGATGAGAGCGTGGTGAGGGTGAGCTTCGATGACTGGATGTATCTGCTGGACGACGATCGCCTGATCAACCGCGCGAAGATCAGCAAGTTCGGCATTCATCTCGGCGAGGTGATCCTCTATATCGAACGGCTTGAGCAATGAACGCCGGTGCATTTTTGCCGACGATAGCCATTGGCTATGGATCGGCAAGGCACAGACGATTGTCCTTTGAGTCTGCTTCTGGATAAGCTGACTCCGTTCCCGATAATGCTTACCACCTGGAGGTGAATCATGAAGAGCCCCATTGGTCTTGATACCGTTCAATCACAAGCTCTGGCCGCCGAGCTCAACAAGCTGCTGGCCAGCTACCAGATCCTCTACATGAACGTCCGTGGCTTCCACTGGAACATCCGCGGCAACCAGTTCTTCGAGCTGCACCTGAAATTCGAAGAGATCTACAACGACCTGCTGCTGAAAGTCGATGCCCTGGCCGAACGCATTCTGACCCTGGATGGCGTGCCCCTGCACAGCTTCAGCGACTACATCCAGGTGTCCGCCATCCCCGAGCATAAGGGGCTGCATGACGGTCGTGCCTGCGTGGAATCCCTGCTGGCGAGCTTCCGCGAACTGCTGGTTGCCCAGCGCCGCATCCTGGGTCAGGCCGCCGATGCCGGTGATGAAGGGACTGCATCCATCCTCTCCGACTATGTGCAGCAGCAGGAAAAACTGGTCTGGATGCTGCGCGCCTATCTGGCCTGATGAACCTGGGGCCGGCTGCCCATGCTCCGGCCCGTATCATTGCCCCTGTTGTTGCACACCCGAGTTGTCTCTCCTTGATTTCCCACCCGCTTGCCGCCCGATTTGGGCGGCTTTTTTCTATTTGATCTGCATCAATGAAATGTTAATTGGTAAATTGAATGCCTATTAAGTTTTCCAGGAGGCGAATAGAATCGCCACAAAACAGATAACTGAAATGTCCAATTAGGAGAGACATGATGTTTTGTGTGCAATGTGAACAGACTATTCGTACCCCGGCAGGCAACGGCTGCGCCTATGCACAAGGCATGTGCGGCAAGACGGCTGAAACTTCTGATCTGCAGGATGTGCTGATCTATACCCTGCAAGGGCTCAGCGCCTGGGCCCAGGCGGCCCGCGAGCACGGCATCGTCGACAGCGAAATAGACGCTTTCGTGCCCAAGGCGTTCTTTGCCACCCTCACCAACGTCAACTTCGACTCCGCTCGCATCGTCGCCTACGTCAACCAGGCACTGGCCTATCGCCAGCAACTGGCCGCCAAGCTGACACCGCTGGCGGTGCAGGCCGACACACTGCCCGCCGCGGCCAGCTTCGAGCCGGGTGCCGATCTGCTGGCCCAGCTTGCCCAGGCGCCGCAGACCGCGGTCAACCGGGGCAAGAACGAGGTCAACGAAGACATCATGGGGCTGCGCCTGCTCTGCCTCTATGGCCTCAAGGGGGCCGCCGCCTACATGGAACACGCCCGGGTGCTGGATCAGCAGGATGCCGGGGTCGCCGCCGAATTCCATCGCATCATGAGCTGGCTCGGCACGGATCCCTGCGATCTGGATCCCCTGTTCAAGTGCGCTATGGATATTGGCCTGCTGAACTTCAAAATCATGGAGATGCTGGATCTCGGTGAAACCACCGCCTTCGGCCATCCCGAGCCGACCCAGGTACGCGTCACTCCGGTACCGGGCAAGTGCATCCTGGTCTCCGGCCACGACATGGTGGATCTCAAGCTCATCCTGGAGCAGACCAGGGGCACTGGCATCAACGTCTACACCCATGGCGAGATGCTGCCGGCCCTGGCCTACCCCTTCTTCAAGCAGTACCCGCACCTGGTGGGTAACTATGGCTCCGCCTGGCAGAACCAGCAGAAGGAGTTTTCCAACTTCCCGGGCGCCGTGGTGATGACCTCCAACTGCATCATCGACCCGAACGTGGGCAACTACAGCGATCGCATCTTCACCCGCTCCATCGTCGGCTGGCCCGGTGTGACCCACCTGGAAGGGGAAGATTTCTCCGCCGTTATCGCCAAGGCGCAAGCGCTGGAAGGCTTCAAGCACGTTGAGCTCGAGCACTTCATCACCATCGGTTTTGCCCGCAACGCCCTGATGCAGGCCGCTCCTGCGGTGATCGACAAGGTCAAGGCTGGCGAAATCAGCCACTTCTTCCTGGTGGGGGGATGTGACGGTGACCGTGCCGAGCGCGCCTACTACACCGAGTTTGCCAAGGCGATCCCGCAGGACAGCCTGCTGCTGACCCTGGGCTGCGGCAAGTACAAGTTCAACAAGCTCGACTTCGGCGACATCGGCGGCATTCCCCGTCTGCTGGACGTGGGTCAGTGCAACGATGCCTACTCCGCCATCCAGCTGGCGCTGGCGCTCGCCGACGCGTTCGAGTGCGGCGTCAACGATCTGCCCCTGACCCTGGTGCTCTCCTGGTTCGAGCAAAAAGCCATCGTCATTTTGCTCACCCTGCTGGCGCTCGGTGTGAAGGACATCCGCACCGGCCCGACCGCCCCGGCCTTCCTCACCCCGGCCCTGCTCAAGGTGCTGGAGGAGCAGTTCGGCCTGAAAGGAACCACCACGGCAGACGCGGATCTCGCCGAGATCCTGGCGGCCTGAGCAAAGATACAGCCTTACACGCTCAGCATGTTGTAAGCCTTTGGCGAGCCTGATGGCTCGCCTTTTTTCAACGCTATTTCCGAGCAAGAGGAGCCTTGCGATGACCTCCACCTCTTTGAGCCTGCGCTGTATAGCCCGCCGGGCAGAGACCCACGACGTGGCGAGCTGGCAATTTGAACCCCTGGCTGGCGACCTGCCCTCCGTGCTGGCTGGCCAGTGCGTCACCCTGCACACGATGATTGACGGCCAGCCCCACTGCCGCGCCTACACCCTCTCCTCCAGCCCGCAGGATCCTTTCTGGCAGGTCACCATCAAGGATGTGGGGCTGGTCTCTCACCATCTGCATCAGAGCCTGCAAGTGGGGGACGAGATCCGGGTAGACGGCCCCTTCGGCGATTTTCACCTGACCGCGCTCCCCTGCGAGCGGCCGCTGCTGCTCAGCGCCGGCTCCGGCATCACCCCCATGTGGGCCATGCTGCGGGACGAGCTGGCCGAACGGCCGGATGCAGACATCCGCTTTATTCACAGCGCCAGAACCCCCGGGGATGTGATCTTCGCAAGGGAACTGGCTTCGCTGGCTGAGGCTCATGCCGGTGTGCGCCATGCTTTAGTGCTGGAGAAAGTAGGGGAAGAGGCGCCAACGGCTCATCCCTGGGTTGGCCGGCTCACACCGGGGATGCTCAAGGAATTGGCGCCGGATCTCTTGAGCCGCCATGTCTATCTGTGCGGGCCTGCCCCCTACATGACCGCAGTCTGCACCATGCTGGCGGAGCTGGGATTGCCGGCAGCGCAGTTGCATCAGGAGTCGTTCGGCCTGCCTGCTGTTACATCGGGTGCGGCGCCAGTTGCGGCCGGCAGCGACCACTTCTGGCTGACCCTCAAAAAGAGCGGCAAGAAAGTGAAGATCCTGCCGGGTCAGACCCTGCTGGCAGCGCTGGAGGGGGCGGGGGAGACCATGATGGCCGCTTGCCGCGCCGGGGTGTGCGGCGCCTGTCGCTGCACCACGGAAGGCGAAATCGAGCGCCAGAGCGTGATGACCTTGAGCGCGCAAGATCTCGAGAACGGGGTGGCGCTGGCCTGTTCCTGCACCGCCAGAGGGGATGTGAGCCTGGAGTACTGACGGGCGTCATTGGTATCCCGAGCTTTTCCCGGACGGGTCGTGCGGGTAGACTCAACCCCAGTTTCAGCAAAGTACGGGATAAAAAATGACAATTCTGGTGACGGGGGGAGCCGGTTACATCGGTTCCCACACCCTGGTCGAGCTGCTTGGTACCGGGCAGCAGGTCGTAGTACTGGACAACCTCTCCAACGCTTCCCCCGAATCTCTCAAACGGGTCGAGCGGATCACCGGCAAGCCGGTCACCTTCGTGGAAGGGGACATTCTGGACAGAGCCTGCCTGCAGCGGCTGTTTGCCGAGCACAGGATAGCATCCGTGATCCACTTCGCCGGCCTCAAGGCGGTGGGGGAATCCGGCCAGATCCCGCTCACCTACTATCAGAACAACATCACCGGCACCCTGGTGCTGTGCGAAGAGATGGCCAGGGCCGGCGTGTTCCGGCTGGTGTTCAGCTCCTCGGCCACCGTTTATGGGGATCCGGCCTCGGTACCCCTGCGGGAAGATTTCCCCACCAGCGCCACCAACCCCTATGGCCGCTCCAAGCTGATGGTCGAAGAGATCCTGCGTGACCTCTCCAAATCCGATCCTCGCTGGGCCATTGTGCTGCTGCGCTACTTCAACCCGGTGGCGGCTCACGAGAGCGGCCTCATCGGTGAAGATCCCAACGGCATCCCCAACAACCTGCTGCCTTACATTAGTCAAGTCGGCGTGGGCAAGCTCAAGGAGCTGGGGGTCTTTGGCAACGACTATCCAACCCCGGACGGCACCGGGGTGCGCGACTATATCCACGTGGTGGATCTCGCCATCGGTCACCTCAAAGCGTTGGCCCGCATCAAGAGTGATACCGGCGTCTTCACCTATAACCTCGGCACCGGTCAGGGCTATTCCGTGCTGGAGATGGTCAAGGCGTTCGAGGCAGCCAGTGGCCGTGCCATTCCCTACCAGATCAAGCCCCGTCGCCCCGGCGACATCGCCGAGTGCTGGGCTGAACCGGCTCTGGCCCGTGATGAGCTGGGCTGGCAGGCCGAGCGGGGGCTGGAGCAGATGATGATCGATACCTGGCGCTGGCAAAGCCAGAACCCGAACGGTTATGGCCCTGCTGCGAAGCCGTGATCAAGGGTCATGCGCTGCTCTTCGCCTTGCTGACAGCGTCTCGCGACCTGATGGTTTGCAGCCTGAATAGCAAAACGCCCCGGCATGCCGGGGCGTTTTTTCATGAACAACGCGCGGGTTACTGAATGCTCTTGCCGGCGCGGACATCCTTGATGATGGCCTTGAGGCTGGCCAGATCCCGCGGTGCGCCGCGCAGGATCTGATCGCCGATGATAAAGGCCGGGGTACCGGAAATGGCCATGGCTTCGGCCAGCGCCCGGTTGGTACCCAGATTCTGATCGATGCTGCTGTCCTTGATCTTCGCCTCTACCTTGCTCCAGTCCACGCCGGCGGCCCTGGCGACGTCTTTCACCTGGGCTTCATCGGAGAGGGGCCCCTGATGGGCGTACAGCTTGTCGTGGAAGGCCTGGTATTTGTCGGGCTGGCCGAGCTTCACCGCCAGCGCCGCGCGGGCGGCGTAGTAGGAGGTTTCGCTCAGGATGGGGAACTGCTTGTAGATGTAGCGGATCTCCTTGTCCTCAGAGAGCAGTTGCTGAATGAGGGGATGAGCGCGCTTGCAGTAGCCGCAGTTGTAGTCGAAGAACTCCACCACCGTCAGGCTGCCCTTGGGATTGCCGCTCTCGGGATCCTGGTTGGCGAAGAGCTGCTTGGCATGGGCTTCTATCAGCGTCTTGTCGTTCTCGGCCTGCTGGCTCTCCTGCTTGGCACGCAGGGCGTTGGACATCTCGACCAGGATCTCCGGATTCTTGACCAGATAGTCGCGCACGATCTGCTCGACATCGCTCTTGGTCAGCTCGCTCGCCTGCACGGGCGCCGCAAGCAGGGTCGCGCCGGTCAGGGCGGCGAACAGGGCATGTTTGATTCTCATAAGTCCATCTTGCTGGGGATGTGGTAGTGGCCCCTATAGTGGGTGAGTCTGTTTTCAAGTCAAGCCATCCGCTTGAAAAAGCACGGTTTGCAGAGGTTTTGCCGGTTTTGTGCGCCAGATAGCCCAATAAATGGGCAAACAAACGGAGTGGGGATTTACAAGGGCTGGGGGCATGGGTAATATGCGTCGCACTGCTGCGGAGGGGTGGCAGAGCGGCTGAATGCACCGGTCTTGAAAACCGGCGATGGGCGACCATCCGTGGGTTCAAATCCCACCTCCTCCGCCATCTACATAGCCCAACTGATTTATTCAGTTGGGCTTTTTTGTGTCTTCGGTTTTGGGTATGCCGCCGTGTGCCCGGATTTAGTTGACCATCGCGATCACTCCCAGGGCGTCACATTGGCGTACTTGTATTTGGCGTAGACGGGCTGGCCGTTGTAGGAACTGGGCGGGAAGCTCGGGTTGGCGCTGATCCAGTTATTCACAAACGTCTGCATCCAGCTGGTGACGGGGCGGCTCTCGCGGCGCACGCTCACCCATTTGTTCTGGGTGCGGCTGAAGACCTGCCAGGTGACTCCCGCCTCGTCGATGTTGAAGGCGTAGCGCTCCATGTTCCAGATGGAGATACCGTACTTGCCCAGGTCGATGTCCTGGGGATACTGACGCCCCTGGATCCAGACGTTGGTATGGAGCAGGTTGGTGCCCCCCATCAGCTCGATGTCGACTTCATAGTGAGAGCTGGTGCCTGCATCTCCGGTATAGGTAAAGAAGGAGCTGATGGTGCCGGGCACCGATCCTGCCTGCATCTGCACCTCATAACGACCCTTGCGGGTGTAGTTGTAGGTTCGCAGCTCAGCACAGCTCTTGTTCCCTTTGTCGGATTTCGCATGGAGGATGGCCGTGCCGGACTCCATCCAGACGTTGGCGGCGCGCCAGGTGCAGTCGAATTCTGACCCGCCATTGCGCCAACCATCAGAGACCTGCCAGTCCTGATTGCTCCACCACCATGCCGATGCCTGAGTGGAATATAATCCTCCCGCCATCAGCAATACTGACATCAGTCCAAGTTTACGCATATTATCCACATTCCTGTGTGTTTATTAATGAGTGTTTTATTGATGACTACAAGCAGCATCAGAATAGCCATAAACAGATATTGAAACTTATACTGGTATCGCGTCATGACAGTTTCATACTTTTGAAATTGCCTGAAAAAGGTATGAAAGACATGACGGCTGGCTGGTATAACCAGAATAAAAAAAGCCACCGTATATAACGGTGGCAAAAGCACGGACTCCCGATCCGATGAGTTAAAATCAGCTGGCTTGGCGGCGATAGATCTCGACCAGTTCGGTGGCCAGTTCGCGGCACAGAATGGAGGTCATCAGGTGATCCTGGGCATGTACCATGACCAGTGTCATCTTGGTCTTGCCTTCGCCCTCATCGGCTTCAATCAGTTTGGTTTGTACGGCATGGGCAGCCTTCCCCGCGTCGGTGGCCTGGAGCAGCAAGGCATCCGCTTCGCTGAACTGGCCAGCACGAGCCTGACGCAGGGCTTCGAAACAGAGACTGCGAGATTGGCCGGCATTGACGATGATGCCCATGACTGCTTCTTCAAGATCCATCATTTATGACTCCTTAAAATCCATTATTACGAGAGACGTTGGCGAACCATTCACCACTTTTCTTGACGGTGCGCTGCTGGCTTTCCAAATCAAGGCTGATGAATCCATAACGGTTCTTGTAGGCATTCATCCAGGACCAGTTGTCAATAAAGGTCCACAGGTGATAACCACGGCAATTACTTCCTTCGGCAATGGCGGTATGAATCCACTGGAGGTGGCCGCGAATGAAGTCGATACGATAATCGTCTTTTACCTGACCATCTTCACCAATGAATCTGTGCTCCCCTTCGACACCCATACCATTTTCGGAGATATAGCTTGGGATATTTCCATAGTTATCTCGCAGGTTGATCAATATGTCATAAATACCGCGCTCATATATTTCCCAGCCGCGATAAGGGTTCATTTTGCGGCCTGGCATCTCGTAATTCTCGAAGAACCAGTCAGGCAGGAAAGGGGAGTCCGGGTTGATGGCCGTCATGCGTGCCTTCACTCGCCGCGGCTGGTAGTAGTTGATGCCGAGCAGATCGATCTTGCCGGCGGCCAGCAGTTCGCAGTCGCCGCTTTGCACAACTGGCATCTGATCGTGCTCGCGCAGGATATCGATCAGCTCCTGGGGATAAACCCCCTTCACCGCAGGATCGAGGAAGGCACGGTTGAAGAACAGGTCGGCAATGAACGAGGCCTTCAAGTCTGCCGGGTTTGAAGAGCGCGGATAGGAGGGGGTCAGGTTCAGGACGATGCCGATCTGGCCGGGCAGGGAGAGTGTGCGATAACGCTTCACCGCCAGACTGTGGGCCAGCATCATGTGATAGGCCACCTGGGCTGCCCGTTTGAAGTCCATCTGGTTCGGGTAATGGAAGTCATACAGATACCCTCCTTCCACTACCACAACGGGTTCATTGAAGGTCATCCAGCAGGCGACGCGATCACCGAACAGTTTGAAGCAGAGCGCTGCGTACTCGGCATAGGCCGCCACGGTTTCGCGGCTCTCCCAGCCACCCTGCTCCTGCCAGTACATCGGCATGTCGAAGTGGAACAGGCCGATGAAGGGTTTGATCCCCTTGGCTAGCAGCTCATCGATAACCTTGTTGTAGAAGTCGACGGCCTCCTGGTTGACGGTGTGGCCATCCGGCAGCAACCGGGCCCAGGAGATGGATGTGCGGAAGCTGTTGTGGCCAATCTGTTCCATCAATGCGATGTCTTCACGATAACGATCGTAGAAGGTGGAGGTGTTGGCCGGGCCAACCTGACCGTGGAAACGGTGTGGCTCCGTCTCGAACCAGTGATCCCAGATGGTCGGTGCCTTGCCGCCCACATTGGCAGCTCCTTCCGATTGTGCGGCCGACGAGGCGCTACCCCACCAGAAGCCTTCGGGGAATGTATATTGCATTGCAGTTTCCTCTTGATGACCGGCGTGCAGGCGGCGTGGCGCCCGCACGCCTGGCGCTTACGCCTGACTCTGAATCGGTGTGATTGTGTCTGCTTTTTCTGATCTGGCGGCTTCTTCCGCTTCAGCCGTCTCGGCTTCCTGCTTGAGCAGGGTGCGTTCGTAAGCCCGCACGAAGGGGTAATACATCAGGGCGGAGATCCCCATGCAGATGAAGCACATGATGACCGGACTGAAGGCCCAGTTGGTCGCCCAGGAGGCGCCGATGGGGGCCGGCGTGGTCCATGCGGTCAGCATCACGACCTTCTCAACCAGACCCAGATCCACCGCGAACCAGGCCAGGATGGCGTTGATCACCGGCACCAGGATGAAGGGCAGGAAGAAGACCGGGTTCATGATGATGGGAGCACCAAACAGGATCGGCTCGTTGATGTTGAAGAACCCGGGGACCACGCCCATTCGTCCTATGGTGCGCAGGTGTACGGCGCGGCTGCGCATCAGCAGGAATGCCAGTGGCAAGGTGGAGCCCACGCCGCCGATAAACAGGAAGTGATCCCAGAAACCGGGCAGGAAGGTGTGGGGAATAGCTTGGCCGGCGGCCAATGCGGCCTGGTTGCTGGCCAGGTTTGCCATCCAGAAGGGGTTCATGATGCCGGTGACGATCATGGTGCCGTGGATGCCGGCAAACCAGAGGATCTGGCACAACAGCACCGCCAGCAAGACGGCAGGCAGGCTGTCGGAAGCCGCCACCAGCGGTTTGAGCATGGACATGATCGCCTCGGGCAGGATCATGCCAGTGGTTTCCTGCAGCAGCATGTTGAAGGGGTGCAGGGTCAGGATAATCGCCAGGACCGGGATCAGCACCTCGAAGGAGCGCGCCACCCCCATCGGCACCTGCTCGGGCAGACGGATGGTGATGTTGTTGCGCTTGAGCCAGGCATAGACCTCAGTCGAATAGATGGCGCAAATAAGAGCGGTAAAGATGCCCTGACCGGAGAAATACTGGGTGGAGATGGTGCCGTCTTTGTATTGCGCTGCCACCAGCATGAACGACATCAGCGACAGCAGGCCCGTGGTGATGGGGTCCAGGGAGTACTGCTTGGCCAGGCTGGATGCGACGCCCACCGAGATGAAGACTGTCATCAGCCCCATGCTCATGTTGAAGGGCAACATGAGTTCGGCACGATAGGTGTTGGAAAAATCGAGCCAGGCTCTGGCAAAGCCCCAGGTGGTTTCGCTGGAGATGGGTGGGAAGATGAAGACCAGCATGAAGCTGCCGACGATCATGAACGGCAGCGCGGCAATAAAACCGTCACGGATGGCCAGAACATAGCGTTGCTGGCCCAGTTTTCCTGCCAATGGGCCGATCCGTTGTTCGATCAACTTGACCAGCATCCCATAGAGTGAACTCATAGTGTGTGTCCTTCCTTGTGAGCACGCTTAACCAATCAGGGACAGGGCGTAGTCCAGCACCTTGTCGCCGCGCTGCATGCCGTAATCCATCATGTCGATAGGTTGTACCTTGATGCCGTGAGCCGCCGCCTTGGCTTGCAACTCCGGTTGCATGTACTTGATCTGCGGTCCCAGCAAGACCACCTGGTAATGGGGCATCTGGTCATCGAACTCCGATGCGCCAAAAGCCTTGATCTCGGCAGCCAGGCCCCGTTTTTCGGCTTCTACCAGCATTTTTTTCACCAGCAGGCTGGTGGACATCCCGGCAGAGCAGCACAACATGATTTTTTTCATGATCATTCCTCAGTTATTAAGCTGGGCTCACTATAGATCGATGCAACAAGGTGGGAAATCGATTTCACGAATGGGGTTTTGTAATTGTGATCGCGATCACTTGATGGATATTTGATATAAGGTCTATAAAATAAAATATCGTTATTTGTCAGTTAGTTATAATTGTTTTTATGATGTGATTTACGCCATGTTTATTCGACTTGGCATTTTGAAATATCGATTTCAAATCTGTCGTGGTTTTCATGCTGCTCCTGGACCCCTGCATGATGCAGGGGGCGCTTTCGGCATGGTGCCGATCCGGCGCCCATGCCAGCAATCCTGGATAACCGAGCCCATCGCCGTGCTCCTTCACCCTCTGGTGGCAGGGGGTCATGGTGGCGGCTAAGGGGCTCTGTACAGTGTCTTGCTCAGATGGCGGGCTCAGCCTGGGGTTGCCTTGTGGTTCTCGCTGAGGGTCACGAAACCCGATTCAGGAGCCGGGTATCTTGCTGTCCCGCCTTCTTCGCGCGCGGGGCACTGTAGAAGAGGCGGGGGGCGGGTGATGCCCAGATGGCGTCAGCAGATCTGATGGCAAATGAGGGATCAAGTGGATGCGCAAAATAAGGTGGCCAAGAGACGGACATGTAAATGACAGGGTTGCGAAGGTGCGGTCAGATGAAATGATCGATAAGAGAGGGTTCTGCTGCCGTCAGCCTCTGAATGATGATGGAAAAGGGAAAAGGAAAACGTAAAGCTGAGGGTGGCGACCGGTGCGGGAGCTGTCCTGGGCAAGAATGGCAGGGGAGTAAAACAATGCTCCGTCACGGGGACGGAGCATTGGAAGGGTGATCAGCGGGTCAATCCACCTTCATCCAGTACGCTGACCGTCCAGAAGAAGGGGGCATTCCAGTTGACGGTGACCTCGTTCAGCGTCCAGGCACCAATCTCATCTTTCCAGCAGGTCTGGCCGGTACACTTGCCCTTGAGGGTGGAGGCAACGGGATCGCTGAAGTTGATGGAGTTCGGTCCGCCCGAGAGTACACCTGGCGGAACCAGGGGAGACGCGGGGTCGATGGGGTGAGCCCAGAACCTGTGGTGCGGATTCTTCAGCGGACGGCTGCCGTAGCCCGACACATAGGACTGGTCGAGGGGGTTGCGGCCGAGCACATAGTCCATGGCATCGGACATGGCCTGCAGGTATTTGCGCTCTCCCGTGAAGTCATGGGCCAACCCGAGGAAGATGCTGCGGTTCATCAGGTTGGAGTTGGAGCCCCAGGGGTATTCGGTCGCCTGATAGGGGATAAGGTAACCCTCCGTCGCCACGCTCTTCTGGTAGCCGTCAGCTGCGGCGATGATAGCGGCGCGTGCCTTCTCCACTTCCTGTTTGCCCAGTTTGTTAGGCACCATGGCCAGCGTGATGGTCCCTGCGCTGCTGAGATCCTGCCAGTAGAGATCACCACTTGCGCTGCGATCCCCCTTGGGGGCAGCCAGATAGAGAGGGGACTGCTGGACGGCCTGCTTGTACTCGGCTTTGCCGGTGGTGGCAAACAGCTCGGCGGCAGCCCAGTAGAATTCGTCCTTCAGGTTGGTGTCATCATAGGGACCGGATCCCACAAAGTTGTCATAGGCATAGACGTCCGGATGGCGGTTGGCCGCCTTCCAGGCTCGTTCCGCTGCCTGCAGGCTGCGCTGTGCGAAGGCCGGATCCAGATTCTTCCATACGCGAGCGGACTGGGCGGCGGTGGCCGCCAGGTTCAGAGTCGCAGCCGTGCTGGGGTGGCTCAGGAAACGGGGTTGTGGATCCTTGTGGGGCGGGAGCGGCATCCCGGTCCAGGCTTCGTCGGCGACCTTGTGGAATACCATGCCGGAGGCATCGATCTCGGTCAGTTTCAGGCTGTCGAGCTGCTTGGACTGATCGCCTACCGGCACCCAGGCCTTCTTGCCTTCGGGCACCTGCATGGCGAGGAAGAACTCCATCATCCAGCGGGACTCGTCCAGCAGATCGTTGTAGCCGTTGTGCTGTTCCGGGATCTTGACCTTGCCGTCGGCAAAGGCGCTCTTGTCACCCTCTTTCGCCAGCTGCTCCCGTTCATAAAGGTTCATCAAGGTCCATACCGAGATCCCCCCGTTGACCACGTACTTGCCCTGATCGCCGGCGTCGTACCAGCCGCCGGTCACATCCAGCGTGAAGTCACAGCCAGGCCACTGGTTGCCTTTGGCGTCCTGCTTGTTGAAGCAGGTTACGTTCTCGGGCTTGTGTCCTGCCGGGCGAGCAAGGTCGGGGCGCTGGACATATTTGGCTTCGATGTCGATGCCGCTACGCTGCTGATAGAAGAAGGAGAGGGCATCGAATTTCATGGTGTGATAGATGTCATCGCCGATGCTGAACGGATGACTCTTCTGGCCGGCGACCTCCAGTACCAGGCCGGTGCCCGGGGTGGTGACCTGACTGAAGTCGGCAATCTGTACGTTCTCGCCGGATGCGGCATTCAGGCCAAAGGGCGTGGTCTTGCCTTCCGCGATGGTCTCACCCTGGGCATTGCGCAGGGTCCAGGGGAGCGAGTCCTTGCTGTCGGTGGCGATGGTCGCCCGTTTCAGAGCCTTGCTCAGATAGCCGACCTGGTTGACGCGCACGCTGCCCAGCTCCGATTTCTTGATCAAGGAGGGGCCCGATAGCGTGGCTTCACCGATACAGACAGTGGTCGGTGTCTGGGTGCCCATCTGAAGTTGGAACTGGGTCTTCTCGTCAGTGGCAGAAGGTGTGAACTGGATATCGAACGGTTTGGGCGTGCTGCCGAGGGCGAGGTCCTGCACCATGTAGTTGGTGTAGGGGGCGCCATCATGCTGGATCAGGGCCTTGACGTTGATGTCACTCTTGGCCATGGCAGTGAAATGGAGTTTGTAGGTTTGCCCCTGCACCAGGCCGAGATTGGACTGACCCAGGATGACATCCCAGGGATTGGAGCCCGACTCGGTGAAGGTGATACAGCCCATCTGGTTCTCGGCGTTCAGGGTCCCCCCGGCCGTCCACCATCCATCGGTTCCCTGGAAGCCCCCATTGGTCAGCAATTCACCCACAGGCCCGGCAGATGCCGAGGAGGTACCTGAACCAGATGCCCCTGCGCTGGGCAGTGAGCAGCCATGCAAGCCAATGACGCAAGACATGGCAAGCGTCAGGGCACTAAGCCGAGATGTTTTCATTGTTACCCCTTTGATCACAGACGGAAATAATGGCGTCGATTTTCGCACTCACGCAGAAAATGACCGAGTCATCCTGCGGCCCGCATTTCACTGTCAAGATTCACACACAGTCCCTGAGTGGAAATCGATTTCACGATTCAGGTAACAGTAAATTTTTTTGCAGATCAAGTTTGCTTTTATGAAATGTGATGGAGACGGCAAATTTTCGTTTATTGATATATTAATGCACTTGAATTGAATTCCATTGAATCCTTTCAACATTCCTCTGACTCCCGAGCCGTTTGGCCATATCGGTGTCGTTCCAGACAGCTCATGCGGCAAATCAATGTGATAGATTGCATTTAAATTATTGTTTTAATTTTATTTTTTTTGATCTTCCTGACATGAGTCTACCCGTTCTCTCTGTTCCTTCCTGGGTATTCTGCTGATGATGCTCGCCCCCGAGTTTGTGAGTTGCATCACTATTTTCTCTTTCAGCGGGATCTTTGTCATGGCATGACAAAGATACTGCTGGAATGACGAAGAGATTTCTGTTTACCATTTAACATTCTTGCAATCGATTTCAAATTTGACTGTTTTTCAAGACGACTCGCCATGAACGATGAGTCCAGGCGATGAACGAGAACATCCGGAGAGTCATAAGGAAAATGCGTAAAACTACAGGTCTCACCAGGTCTATGACCTGCCTATTCGTGGGGTGCGGCATCTGGAGTGCCGGGATGGCGGATGAGTTGTCGACCATGCCCTATTTTTCCACCTGGCCGCAGATCCACAGCGCCATTACCAGGGACGAGGGGATGGAGCATCAGATCCAGGCTCTGCTCTCCCGGATGACCCTGGAGGAGAAGGTTGGCCAGATGATCCAGCCCGACTTTCGTGAAGTGACACCTGAGGAGGTGACGCGCTACAAGATTGGCTCCGTCCTCAACGGAGGGGGGGGCTGGCCCGGCAACAACAAACACGCGTCGGCCCAGGACTGGGCACACCAGGCCGACACCTATTGGCAAGCGGCGGAAGCGGGCTTTGAGGGCAGGGGGTATCGCATCCCCTTCATGTGGGCGACCGATGCGGTGCACGGCCACAACAACGTCTTCGCGGCGACCCTGTTCCCGCACAATATCGGCCTGGGGGCGGCGCGGGATCCGGATCTCATCTACCGTATCGGCCAGGTGACGGCGCGGGAAGTGGCCGCCACCGGGCTGGATTGGACCTTCGCCCCGACGGTGGCGGTGCCCAGGGATGATCGCTGGGGCCGGACCTATGAGGGCTATTCCGAAGATCCCGCCATCGTCTATCACTATGCCGGCGAGATGGTGCGTGGCCTGCAAGGTTCCGCGACGGATCTGCGCGGCCAGCACCATGTCATCTCGAACGTGAAACACTTCGTGGGGGACGGCGGTACCCTGAACGGGGTCGACCGGGGTCAGAACTTCTATTCGGAAGAGGACCTGCGCAACCTGCACGCGGTGGGCTACTTCTCGGGGCTGGATGCCGGTGCCCAGGTGGTCATGGCTTCGTTCAACAGCTGGCACAACGAGCTCAACCGCGACGTGCTGCCAGAAGACGGGGTGGAGTACAACGGCAAGCTGCACGGCAGCCGCTATCTGCTGACCGACGTGCTCAAGGGCAAGATGGGCTTTGATGGCCTTGTCGTCTCTGATTGGAACGGTCACAGCGAGATCGCCGGTTGCACCATGGGGAGCTGCCTGCCTGCGGTGCTGGCCGGGGTCGACATCTTCATGGTCACGGCGCGCAAGGACTGGATGGAGTTTCGCCAGAGCCTGCTCGATGGCGTGGCGAGCCGGCAGATCCCGATAAGCCGGATCGACGATGCCGTGACGCGTATCCTGCGGGTCAAGATGCGGGCCGGGCTGTGGGAGAAACCCATGCCGTCGGCCCGTGAGCTGGCGGGCAAGCAGGGTGAACTTGGTGCCGTGACGCACAAGGCGCTGGCCCGGGAGGCGGTACGCAAGTCGCTGGTGCTGCTCAAGAACGAGGGCAGGATCCTGCCCCTGAGCCGGCAGAGCCGGGTGCTGGTGGCTGGGAGCGCCGCCAACGATCTGGGCAAGCAGGTGGGGGGCTGGAGCCTGACCTGGCAAGGCAGCGAAAACGGGCGCGGTGATTTCCCCGGTGCCCAGAGCGTGCTGGATGCGGTGACCGCCACCGTCGGTGCGGATCATGTGCAGGTGAGCACGGGATCCGGTGAGTTTGCGGGAGCCAAGCCCGATGTCGCCATCCTGGTCATGGGGGAGGATCCCTATGCCGAGTGGTTCGGCGACATTCCTGACAACAAGACCCTTGCCTATGGGGATCTCAAGAGCAGCTATCACGAGGACCTGTTGACCCTCAAGCGGCTGAAGGCGGCCGGCATCCCCGTGGTGACCGTGCTTTTCTCCGGACGTCCGCTCTACGTCAATGAGGAGCTCAATCTCTCTTCCGCCTTTGTCGCCGCCTGGCTGCCGGGCACCGAGGGGGAGGGGATCACCGATCTGCTGTTCAGGGATGCCAAGGGCAAGGTGGCCCATGACTTCCAGGGACGCCTCTCCTTCTCGTGGCCCTTTGGCAAGTGCGCCACCACCATCAATCGCACGCCCACCCATATCCCGGGCTGGCAGCGTCCAGCCTTCGAGCAGGAGCCAGCGGGTGAGTACGCACCGCTCTTCCCCTATGGCTACGGGCTCAGCTACGGCAAGCCTTCCCCTGTGGCGGCCCGGGTCAGCAACCTCAATACCCTGACCCTGGATAATCGTACCTTCGGCTGCAACGAGAGCGACCCCGCCAAACTGAGCGCCGCTGACAAGGTGCTCGAGCTGTTCGGGCCAAAGGCGGGTGAAGAACACCGTCTGCGCATGGGGGATGCCAGCAACTGGACGGGGACTGAAGTCTCCGGCAACAGCGTGACCGAGATGACCTTCATCAAGGTTCAGCCCATCGACTACCTGCGCCAGCAGGATGCGCGAGCGGTCACCTTCCTCGGGGCGAACAAGCCGGGTGTCGACTCCGGGGCCACGATCCAGTTGCAGACCACCCAGGTCAAGGGGGCGGATCGTCGCACCTACCTGAAGGGAGAGAGCGAGCTGCAGGTGACGCTGCGGGTGCAGCAGGCGCCAGCGGGGGACATGACGCTGGGGCTGCAGTGTGGCTGGCCCTGCGGCAAGTCCATCGAGATTGCTCCGGCCTTGCGCCAGTTGCCCCCGCAGAAGTGGGTGACCCTGAGTCTGCCCCTGCGTTGCCTCGAAGAGGGCATGGACTTCGCGAAGGTCAATACCCCCTTCATCCTGGGCACGAGTGGACAGGCACGCATCGACATGGCGACCGTACGCTGGGTACCGGCTTCTCTGCTGGGGGCCTCAGGGGAAGTGGTCAGGCTCGATTGCCAGGGCAGGTTGAGTCGATAAGCCGTCAGCCAGATGCACCAGGATGCCTGTCGGGCTCCTGGTGCCTTGATAACCGGCTCCGCCCCGATGCGGAGGGAGAGGTGGGAGAGAAGGATGTCGATCGTACAGCGGATCAGATTGGGCTTTACGCTGCTGCTGGTCCTGTTGCTATTGCTCGGGGCCATCAGTTACCTGAAGACGACCTCCATTCACGGTCGTTTCCAGCAGGTGACCGAGGAGGCGACGCCTCAGGCCCTGACCGCCAGCCGGCTGCGCGCCGCGCTGCTGATGGCTGACAGGGACAGCCTGGCGCATCTCGCCATCCGGGAGACGTCGGCGTTCCCCGAGTCCCGTCAGCGTGTTGCCCATGACAAGGTCCGCTATGAGCAGCACATCAAGGCATTCGCGGCCCTGACACTCGATACCGAGAGTGAGCGGCAACTCGCCCGGGTCACCGACCAGGCCCCCCGGCTGTTTACCCTCTCTGAGCAGTTGATGAGCCTGCACGAAGAGTCGGTCGAGCTGGAGCGGGTGCTCTCACGGATGCGGAGCGAGCTGCTGCACCTGGACGACAACTACCGTTCGGCGGCAGACCTGCTGGTGCGTTACACGGCGGGTCGGCGCTCTTTGCAGAACAAGGCGGAGCTCATCACCAGCGGTATTGCACGGGATCTCAAGCTGATCCTGCGTGCCGACGGCAACACGGATCTGGTGGCGCTACAGGGGGTGCTGGCCAAAGACATCGACATTGCGAACCAGCGCCTGGAGCGGATTGTTGTCCCCGATGACGTCAAGGCCAGGTTCACCCGCCATGTGGCGCGCATTCCCCAACTTGTATTTGGCGACAAGGGGCTGATTGCCACCCTGGTGCGCCGTCAGCAAATCAGCCAGCAACTCCATGGCTTGCGTGAACAGCAGGAGGCGCAGAGCCAGCAACTGGGGGAGGTCCTGGACAGGCTTATCGCCATCAGCAACCAGAGCATGCAGGAGGACAGGCTGAGTGCCGACGTCGCGGTTGACAGCGCCCGCACCTGGATCGTGATGGTGGCCCTGTGTTCCGTGCTCACCGCCCTCATTGTTGCCTGGAGTACGGCCCGCAGCATCCAGGTGCCGCTGGTGCGGATCAATCGGGTTCTCGGTCTGATGGCACAAGGGGACATGACGCTGCGGGTTCGCTACCCCGCCAGGAACGAGCTTGGTGAGGTTGCGAACTCCATCGACCAGCTGGCCCACCACACCAAGACGCTTCTGATGGAGGTCCAGACCGGCTCTGAGTACCTGGTGAGCGAGACGCGCAAGACCGCAGAGATCGGCGAGCAGGTGATGTCGCAGGTGCAGGCGCAGAAGGCCCAGACCGATCAGGTAGCGGCCGCCATCTTCGAGCTGGAGACCAGTGCGACCGAAGTGGCGCGCTCGAGCGATCATGTTCGTCGGGAGGTGGGGGAGGCCAATGACGAGAGCCGGCGCGGACGTCATCTGATGCAGGCCAATCGGGATGGCATCGAGCAACTGGCGACCGACATCGCCGGGGCCATGGCGATCACCCGCAAGCTCGAAGGCTACAGCAGCAACATTGGCAACATTCTCGAGGTGATCCGTGGCATGGCTGAACAGACCAACCTGCTGGCCCTCAATGCGGCCATCGAAGCGGCCCGTGCCGGGGAGGCCGGGCGGGGCTTTGCGGTGGTGGCCGAGGAGGTGCGGGCGCTGGCTACCCGTTCACAAGGGGCGACCCAGGAGATCCAGGTGATGATCGACAACCTGCAGGGATGCGCCCGCGATGTGGCGAGCGTGATGGCCCAGAGCCATGAGCAGACCCAGCAGAGTGTGCAGCAGACCCGGGATGTCGAGAGTGCCCTGGCGGGGATCGCCTCGCGCATGGAGGCCATCAAGGAGATTGCGGATCACATGGCTTATGCCGCAGCGGAGCAGATTTCGGTGAGTCAGGGAGTGGCCCAGCACGTGGCGGCCATCGCAGACGTGGCTCACGAGACCGAGCAGGCGTCCCGGGTATCGGCGAGCAGTGGTGAGGTGTTGTCGGGGCTGGCCAGCCAGCAGCAGAGTCTGGTGGCCCGTTTCAAGGTGTAGGAGAGAGGCGATGTGGAAATCTGTGAGTGCCCTGCTGGTCTGGGGGCTGAGTACGGCGGCGGTATCCCAGGAGCTGGTGCTGGAAACCTGGCGCGTGGATGACGAGGCGCTCTGGAAGGAGCAGTTTCTGCCCCGTTTTCAGGCGATCCATCCCGAGATCACCCTTAAGCTGCATTCGCAGCGCTCGGCGGATTACGATCGGGAGCTTGCCGAGCGGCTGGCGGCGGGGAAGGCGGGGGATCTCATCACTTGCCGTCCTTATGATCAGTCCCTGCGGCTGTTCCAGCAGGGGCATCTGCTGGATCTGACGGACCTGCCCGGGATGGAGAACTTCCCGAGCTTTGCCAAGGCCGCCTGGCAGACCGACTCCGGGGCCCAGACCTTCTGCCTGCCCATTGCCTCCGTGATCCAGGGTTTCTACTTCAATGTCGATATCTTCAACGCCCTTGGGCTGACACCGCCGCGAACCCGTGCCGACTTCTTCGCCGTGCTGGAGAAGGTGAAGCAGGATGGCCGCTATCTGCCGCTGGCACTGGCGGCTCACGACAGCTGGGTGGTCTCCGAGCTTGGTTATCAGAACATCGGTCCCAATTACTGGCATGGGGAAGATGGTCGCCTGGCGCTGATCAACGGTCAGGCGCGAGTGACCGATGCCCCTTATGTGGCGGCGTTTCGTGAGCTGACGAGCTGGCGGCCCTACATAGGGGACCATCCTGCCGATGCCACCGAAGCACAGGCGGTGGATGCCTTTGCTGCGGGCAAGGCCGCCATGATAGTGGCGGGCTCCTGGTCTCTGGCCCAGTTCACCGGCAAGGTCAATTTTGGTGCCTTCCCGCCCCCCGTCGCGCGGGAGGGGGACACCTGCTATTTCACCGATCACACCGACATGGGGATCGGCATCAATGCCGCCAGCCCGAACAAGGAGGCCGCCCTGAAACTGGTGGAGTGGATGGCAAGCGCCGACTTTGCCGAGCGTTTCTCCAATTCGGTGCCCGGTTTTTTCTCCCTCTCCAACCACTTCTTCGAGCTCAAGGATCCGGTTGCGAGCACCATGATGGGCTGGCGGGATACCTGCGATTCCACCTTGCGTCTGGGGGCGCAGTTCCTCACCCGGGGTGAGCCATCGCTTACCACAGAGCTTGCGGAGGTATCGCAATCCGTGGTGCTCGGCACCATGACGCCGGAAGCGGCCGCCGCGCGCATCCAGCAGGGGTTGGCAAGCTGGTATCCCCCCCAGAAGGCGGCCACGAGAAGATCCAGTCTGTGTGAAGCGGACGAGCCTCTCCCCACGCTGGCAACCAGCGCGGCCACCGGGACGGAATCCCCCTTCGCAGCGCCTTGACGGTGGCCACGCTCCCGCAGGGATCTGCACACACACCAAGGCGCCTTCAGGCGCCTTGTTTCATTCAGGTCGACCGGGGTCATCGGGTTGTGATTGCCAGGCTTTGGCTGGTGTCATCGGGCCAGGTCGAATTGAGGGCCGGCAGAAGAGGGACGCCTGGTTATGTGTAGTCTCTGTGCTATGTCAGAGAGTCAAGGTGGAATACGCGGCAGGGACTCGTCGCTCGCTGGACAGGCGGCTGACAAAAGAAAAACGGCCCGAAGGCCGCTTTGCGCTGATGCTGTCCTGGGATCTGATGCTGCCCAGGGAACCGCCCCGGTCTGTGTTCACCCCTTGTACGGCAGTGTGGTATCACGCACCACAATGCTCAACTCGGGCAGTTCGTCCGAGTTCAGCTCCGTGTTCTCGATCAAACCCAACAGAGTCTTGACCATCTTGACACCCATCTCGTAGATGGGCTGACGTACCGTGGTCAATGGCGGGTTGGAATAAGTAGAGAAGGGCAGGTCGTCAAAACCGATGAGCGAGACATCCTCAGGCACCCGCAAGCCGCACTGCTTGAGCCCCAGAATGGCACCGTAACAGGTCTGATCGTTGGCGCAGAAGATGGCGGAGAATTTCCGGCCGCTCTCCACCAGCTTCTTGACGGCATTGAGCCCGCCGACTTCGGCGAAATCCCCCTGGATGACCAGGGAGGGGTCATATTCGATACCTGCGCTCACCAGGGCCTGGCGATAGCCATGATGACGCTCGATGGCATCGTTATGATCCGGTAAACCGACGATATGGGCGATGTCACGATGACCCAGATCCAATAAATAGCGAGTCGCCATGTAGCCACCCAGCCGGTTATTGATACTGAAGGAGTGTACCCGCTCGGTCATGATATTGTGACCTGTGGCCACAATCGGTATTTGCTGGGAAAACTCGAGCAGTGTTTGCTGATTGACGTGGCCGGTCAAAATAATAAGGCCATCAACCCGCCGGGCCACCAGCAGGCGCAACCGCTCAACTTCTTCTTCCGCATTCCAGTGACCGCTGACAATCAGCGGCACATACTCCATGCCCTGAAGAGTGTGTTCAACACCCCGCAACATTTCGTTGGAAAATGGACTCTCCACATGTTGGGTCAAAACACCCAGGGTCATGGACTGACCCGTTTTCAAATATTGCGCCATCAGGTTGGGACGAAAATTCAATTCCTGAATGGCATCTTCCACCGCCTGACGTTTATCTGCGGCCACTTTGGCCGAGCCGTTCAATATCCGGGATACAGTGCTTGCCGAGACACCGGCTCGGCGGGCGATATCATAGACAGTGGCTTTTTTCTCCTGAGCTGACTTCGACATCCCCCCTCCGTACTCGACTGTGAAAACCCCTGGTCATGGCCAGTGTTATATGAATATCTTCTTAATAAATCAGCAAGTTAGGATACCCGTTTCCCCTGGTGGTGACAAGCGATGATGCGCCTTGCCAGGGGAGGGAATGCTACTGCTGGGCGGCAAAAAAGACCTCTTTTGCCTTGGTAAAACCGGCTTGCTCGGCGGCTTTGACCCAGGCGAGCGCCTGCTCATAGTTTTTGCTCTGAACGGCAGTGCGAATATGCTGATAATAATCCAGTTCACCCAACGATTTATCTGGTGAGACCATCACGGGTGATATGGTTTTTGCGATCTGCGTCGCATTTGCAGCAGGCTCTGCGTCCAGCGTCAAATATAGGCGTCCGGTAGCAGAGTGAGGCACTTCCACATTGATGAGGCGGGCGACATCCGTGGTGCGATCATATTGCATGGCGCGCTGGAGATCGTCCGGGTTGAGCCGGGTACTGCCCTGCATGTCCTTCGCAGTGGAATAGATCACCATATAGGCGGCCCGAGCGCTGCCGATGGGGGCCGGAATGGTGAATTCCCCCTGAATGTTCTGCCCTGAAATTAACGAATGACCGTCATAACTGAATGTGGAACCGGGAATGGTTTGAACGGCGTTGTATTGCTCGTCCAGCAACAGGATGCTGGGCAGGAAGACGGTATAGTCGACCGGAATGGTTATTTTGACGCGGGTTGCCTGGCTGACTTCGGGCAGCGAGAAGGCCATTACATAGCTTTTGCCTGAATCAAATGCATAGACCTGGCTGTCGGTGCTTACATCGACCCAGCGGCTCTCCTGCCCGAGGGACTGGAAGCGAAGTTCCTTGAATGACTCGACCGCCACCTTGTTCGACAATTGTTCCCGACCTTGTTCAACCTGTTGCTGCAGGGCGGAGACTGCCGATCCTGGCGAATGCTCCGGGCCCATGCCGGCGCATCCGGCCATCAGCAGACTGACCAGGAAAGGCAGACACTGCTTCGTTCCCTTCATCGTGTTTCCTCGTATGCAATGCGGGTCCCCCAAGGGACCCGAGATTATAGTGCAGATAAGTATCGCGACCTAACCTACCACCACATGTCCGCCTGTACACCGACCAGGAAATCTTCCCGGTCTTCCTGCCAGGGGGTCTCGTTGTTGTGATCGACATAGGTCGTCAGAATGCGGATCTCCGGTGAGGGCCCCATGCCGGTATTGACGGTGAAGGTCGGCACTATGCTGACCTTGTGAGAGGTGCCACCCCGTTCGACGTTGTCGATGATCAGGTTGTTTTTCACATATCCGACTTCCGTCTGGATGGAGAAGAACTCATTGATCGGGAATACCGGGCGCAGAGATGCGGCATACCAGGAATCATGGCCACCCAGCTCGTAATCGTTGTATTGATAGGAGAGGGTCGGCAGCAGATGAATATTGGCGCCATACCAGCCACCCCAGAGGAAGAGGCGGTAGGATTGATCGCCTTCCATCACCTTGGACTGGTAGGGTTTATAGCCATCCGCCGTGTCCTGCAGTGTCTTCTGATACAGGGAGCCCTTGCGATACATGGCGGTATTGGTCAGGTTGGCACCCAGCAAGTCCCCTGAACCCAGCCCACGTCCTGCCTGGGCGATGAACTTGGAGAAGCCGCCCGGCATGAAGAAGAAGTCGTCGCGGGAATAGATGACGGTTCCTTCTGCCCCCTTGGTCGCATATTGCTTGTTGTCGCCGGTGAACTCGTTGCTGGGCATCTGCTTGAGTGCGATCTCCATGTCCCAGGCACCATAGAGGGCGCTGGTGTGGAGGGTGTGCATGGTGGCTTCAGTGCCATTGGCGCGGTCGGAGTGGCTGGTGTCGTTGCTGTTGATATAGGCAAAGTCCCACTTGCCACCCGCCATCTCCATGGCTTTGATGCCGACGCCGGTTCCCGAGTAGTCCGTGTAGAAATAGTCGGTGGTCCAGATGTAGTTCTCGCGGTCGTAATAGCGCAGGCCACCCCACATGGTCCCGGTCGGGGTGATGCCACCCAGCTCCACATAGGTTTCTGACACACCGCTTTCGCGAGGCGCGGCACGGGTTTGCAGGCCATCGGCATCGGACTCCACCTTGAAGTGGATGTTGACCGACTTGTTGCTGCCCAGATCCCACAACTTGTTCAGGCCCGCTTCCCAGCTGTTGTCCAGCTCGGAGCCCAGGCGCCCCATGGTCTTGTCCATCTCATATTCGTACCCCGCCTTGGCGAAGTTGTCCTTGGCGTCAAACATCGAGCCGGCACGAATATAACCGTGGAAGCCAAAACTCTCGGCGGCATTCGATACTGCGGGCATTGCCAGCCCGCAACATGCCCCGACAAACAAGGCGAGTGACTTCAATTTCATCTTATTGCTCCAATCCGTAGAAAATTATTTTCAATCGATTTCTCGAAGATTCAATGCCTTGTCACTTGATCTGCTGGCAGGGCTGATTGCTGTCAAAGTCTGCCGGGATGGCTGTTTTCAGGGCCACGTTGGTGAAGGCGAAGCGCAGACCGGCCATGGAGTCCCAGGCCCCGCTCAGGTAGAGCGCCTTTTGCACCGAGCCTGTGTTGGCCGCCGGAATGAGAGAGGCGACCGGCAGGATGCAGCGGTACCAGGTGTCGTCATCGGGCACGATGTTGCTGTCCATGGTGAAGAAGGTGCCAAAGTCCGGGCCTGCGGTACCGTCCATGCGGATCTGGATGTTGGGGGAGTCACCGTAGCTGGAGACTTTCAGGTCGAGCAGCATGGCGCCGTCCTGATAGGCGGAGAGATCCCCATTGGCGCTGTCGGTCCCGAGGAAGGCGGCGCCATTGCCTGGCAGGTCCATGGTGATGACCTGGTTTTCATCGGTCAGGGTGCCGCCGAAGCTGGCTGCCGGGTAATCGGCGCTGCGGTCCAAGGCCTGGCTCTTGTCACCGGAGTAGTAGAGTGCGGCATCGGTGGCCACCAGCGCGGGGGCATTGTTGACGCCGGAGCCTGTGTCCGGATTGGTACCTGGATCGGTGCCAGGATCGGTACCGGGATCGGTTCCCGGGTCTGTGCCTGGGTCTGTGCCCGGTTCGGTAGCGCCGCCAGGCGCTTCACAGGTGACCGGGTCGACAACGGGCTTGGCCGAGGTGGTGAGCAGGTACTTGATGTTGGTGATTTCGTAGTTGAAGGCTTCTTTGGTGGCTAGGTGGAACGGTGTGCCCACAGTGGCGAGGTTGATGGCCGTGGCACCGGGGAAGGGCTTCATGCAGTTGATGGGCAGCGTGAGCGTTTCCCAGTCGCCGGAACCGGTCAGGGCGCTGGCAATGGGCAGGCTGCTGCGGTTGGGATACTCGTTGTCGATGGAGGCATTGAGCACTTCCGGCACCTTGCTCTTGGTCCGCAGCTGGAACTCGATGAAACCGGAGGCGTATTTGCTCAGGTTCAGAGGGGTGGCGGATTTGAGCATGAAGGTGCCATCTCCGTCACCGGCTACCTGTACATCGGCGGTGTCATCGGTACCGGCATTGTTGATGAGCACGGCGCTGATGCTGGTCATGGCGACGGGAGAAGCGGTGACCGGTTGCAAGCTCCAGTTGTCCTTCTCTGACTGGATGCTGGGGGTTGTACCCCCATTGGCACCGACCCCGAACAGGATCAGGGTACTGTCGCCAGGGGGCGTGGTGCCACCGTTGTCGCCACCGTTATTACCACCGGTGTTGCCACTATTCGAGTCGATATTATCGGCCCCACCACACCCGCCAAGCAGGGCAGCGGCGATCAACGACGCCAAAAGTCCTTTTTTTGATGCATTCATACTGACCACTCCAATCAATGGGAAAAATATCCACCGCGATGAACCGTCAAGACTCAAACAGACGCTATGCAATCGATGCCAAGACAAATCATGCTGGCTTCATTTTCTTGAAATCGATTTCCAATGCAATGCTTATCCCCTGTGATGATCAAAGTTTGTGTTTCAAATCACAGAAAACGTGTCCTGACGACCAGCTGATGGGATGTTAAAGAAAGAGTTATCTTTAAATGAAAAGAGTTCATGATATTGTTTTTAATGGTTTATTTTATTTTTCTCTTGAGACTGACGATCAGAGGGAAAGTATCGGAGTAGATCTGCAATGTATCGGAGGTGATTGCGATGTGTCGATTTCTGAGTAACACTTAAATTGACTTCGATTTCATGGTGTATTGCATGAAAACCAGGCTGTCATCAACCTTGCGGGGGCCTCTCCAGCGGTTCAAGCACCAGGAGTGTCCAGCCTTGACTGGTGATGGCAGACAGCATGCAGTCGATGAGGCCAATGGCGTCGGTCGTCAGAGCGATGCTGAGGCCGGGTTCCTGCTGGGTCGGTACCGACCCGGGATGGTGCAAGCCCCCTGTGCCAGATAGCAGATCGCCATCTTGGAGAAGACCAAGGATGCACCGGCGACGGAGGGCTGGTCACAAATCCTGGAGAGGCAACCCGCGATAGGGTCGCCCCGCAGCACCGGCCATGAACCACAGGCCCGGCACCATGGCGCGCTCATCCTCTTCGAAGGAACGCAAAATGGTGCCAGGCATGCATTGCATGATCATCGCCTCCCCAGGGCCAGCAAACCCGAGCAGCGGTCAGCATGATCGGTGCTGTGCTCGCTGTGTCCGCCAGGCCTGAATGCGCGCCTGGGTACCGATGACGAAGACAAAAAAGACCGGCACGAAGAAGATGGCCAGCAGGGTGCCGCTGATCATGCCGCCGAACACGCCGGTGCCGATGGCATGCTGGGTCTCCGCGCTGGCACCGCTGGCAAGCATCAGCGGCACCACACCGAGGGTGAAGGCGAGTGATGTCATCAGGATGGGGCGCAGACGCAGGCGTGCGGCGGTCACCGCAGCGTCAAGCAGCGAGCGCCCTTCGCCGTGCAACTGGCGGGCAAACTCCACGATGAGGATGGCGTTCTTGGCCGACAGGCCGATGATGGTGATCATGCCCACCTTGAAGAAGACGTCGTTGGGCATGCCGCGCAGCATCACCGCCGCCACGGCGCCGAGCAGGCCCAGGGGGACCACCAGCATCACGGAGAGCGGAATGGACCAGCTCTCGTAGAGCGCGGCCAGCACCAGGAAGACCACCAGCGCCGACAGCAGCATCAGCAGGGGGGCCTCGGCCGCCGACTGGCGCTCCTGCAGCGACTGTCCCGTCCAGGCCAGGGCGAAGCCTGGCGGCAATTGCGCCACCAGGCGATCCATTTCCGCCATCGCGGCGCCACTGGACACCCCGGGGGCGGCACTCCCGGAGAGACGCACGGCGGGGAAGCCCTCGAAGCGCATCATCTGTTGCGGCGACTGGCGCCAGGTCGGCGTCACCACCTCTCGCAGGGGCACCATGCCGCCGCTGGCATTGCGCACCCGCAGGCCGAGTACGTCATCGAGCTGCATGCGCGCCTTGGCGTCGGCCTGCAGGATGATCTGCTGCATGTGCCCGCCGTTGGGAAAGTCGTTGATGTAGAGCGACCCCATCGCCGCCGACAGGGTGCTGCTCACGCTGGTGAACGAGAGTCCCATGGCCTCGGCCTTCTGCCGGTTGATCTCGAGGTGAATGCTCTCGCCGGGGGGCAGGCTGTCGGGATAGACATCGCTCACCACCTCGCTTTGGGCCGCCAGTGCCAGCAGTTGCGCCTGGGCGGCCTGCAGCGCGGCCTCCCCCTGGTTGGCCCTGTCTTGCAGGAAGAGCGTGAAACCCGAAGAGGTGCCCAGTTCGTCGATGGCGGGCGGCAGCAGGCTCATCACTGTGCCTTCCTTGCTGTTGGCCATGGCGGCCTGTGCCAGCTCAGCCTCTTTGGCGGCCGTGGCACCATGACGCTGGTCCCACTCTTTGAGCATGGTGAAGGCCATGGCCGCATTGGGGCCGGCGCCGGAGAAGCTGAAGCCCTGCACCACCAGGTTGGTGTCGAGCGCCTCGCGAGAGGCTACATGGGCCTCGAACTCCTTGATGACGGCCAGGGTGCGCTCGCTGGTGGCACCGGTCGGCAACTGGATGGAGGTCATGAAGTAGCCCTGATCCTCGTCCGGCAGGAAAGAGGAGGGCAGCTGGGTGGCGGCGATGGCCAGCACGGCGCAGAGGGCGGCGAAGGTGACCATCACGCGTCCGCTGCGCCCGACCAGCCGGGTGACCCGAACGCTGTAGCCCACCGTGAGCCGCTTGACGCCCCGGTTGAAGGCGCCGAAGAAGCCGCGCTTCTCATGGTGATCCGGGCTGACCGGACGCAGCAGGGTGGCGCAGAGCGCTGGCGTCAGGGTCAGGGCGAGGAAGGCGGAAATCAGGATCGACACCGCCATCGACAGGGTGAACTGCTGGTAGATGACCCCCACGGAGCCGCTGCCGAACGCCATGGGGATGAACACCGCCGTGAGCACCAGGGTGATGCCGATCACCGCCCCGGTGATCTCCTTCATGGCCCGCGATGTCGCCTCCCTGGGCGATAGCCCCTGGGTGGCCATCAGGCGCTCGACGTTCTCCACCACCACGATGGCGTCGTCGACGATGATGCCGATGGCCAGCACCATGCCGAACATGGTGAGGGAGTTGATCGAAAAACCGGCCAGCAGCATCACCGCGAAGGTGCCAAGCAGGGCGATGGGGGCGACGATGGCCGGGATCAGGGTGTAGCGCAGGTTCTGCAGGAAGAGAAACATCACCAGGAACACCAGCACCATGGCTTCCAGCAGGGTGTGGATCACCTTGTCGATGGAGACCTTGACGAAGGGGGCCGAGTCGAACGGGATCGAATAGGCCATGCCCGCCGGCAGAGTGGGGGCGAGCTGAGCGAGACGGGTGCGCACCGCATCGGCGGTGCGCACGGCGTTGGCGCCGGGGGAGAGCTGAATGGCAGCGCTGGTGGCGGCCACGCCGTTCTCCCGGTTGGAAAAGGCGTAGGATTGCGCCCCCAGCTCGACCCGGGCGACGTCACCCAGCACCAGCTTGGCGCCATCACTACCGGCCCGCAGCACGATGGCGGCGAACGCCTCGGGAGTGGTCAGCTGCCCCTGTACCGTGAGGGGAACCGTCAGTCGCTGGCCAGGCAGGGCGGGTTCGTCGCCGAGGCGCCCCGGTGCAATCTGCACGTTCTGCTGCTCGATGGCCTGCGCCACCTCGCTGATGGTCAACCCGTAGGCGGCGAGCTTGCCCGGATCTACCCAGATGCGCATGGCCTGCTCGGCGCCGAACAGCTGCACTCGCCCCACCCCGTCGATGCGGCGTAGCTCCTGCACGATATTGCGCGCCATGTAGTCGTTCAGCGCGACCTCATCGAAGCGGCCATCCGGTGAAGTCATGCCGACCATCATCAGAAAGCCGGACGAGGCGGACTCCACCTGCAGGCCGGTTTGTCGCACCGCCTGTGGCAAGCGAGGCTCGACCGCCTTGATGCGGTTTTGCACGTCCATCTGGGCCAGCTCCGGATCGGTGCCCGGCTTGAAGGTGGCGGTGATCTGCGCGCTGCCGGAGGCATCTACCGATGACTCGAAGTAGAGCAGGTTCTTCACCCCCGACAGCTCGCGCTCGATAAGGCTCACCACCGCATCGTTCAGGGTCTGCGGCGTGGCGCCCGGATAGGTGGCATAGAGGGTCACCGACACCGGCGCCACCGAGGGATAGCGGGAGATGGGCAGCTTGGGGATGGCGATGACCCCCGCCAGCACGATGAAGAGGGCGAGCACCCAGGCAAACACCGGGCGATGAATGAAAAACTGCGGCATGAAATGTCTCCGATTCAACGGTTACCGGCGTCAGCCTGCTGGCTGACTGCGGGGGATTGCCAGGGATGGGCAATGACTTGCGTCCCCGGGGTCAGGCGGTCGATCCCCTCGATCACCACCCGCTGTCCGGCGTTGAGCCCGGACGTGATGCGGTACTGGCTATTCACCAGTTCAGCGGTGTTGACCGGAACCAGTTGTGCCTGCCCCTGGCCATCCACCACCCACACGCTGGTCTGGCCCGATGTGCGCACCACCGCCTGCTGAGGCACGCTCAGGGCGTTGGCATAGCGGGCACGGGGAATGCGCGCCTGTACGTAGAGGCCGGGCAAGAGCCGCCGCTCCGGGTTGTCCACCAGTACCCGCAGCAGTACGTCACCGGTACCGGCATCCACCTCGATGCCGGAGAAGAGGATGTGCCCCTGCATGCCGAGCGGCTTGCCGTCGCTGCCGAGGATGTCCACCGCCAGTTCCGGTGCCGTCGAGCCAGCCTGCTGGCGCAGGGTGTCGAGCACAGAGGCCGGTTGACGGACATCGACGTAGACCTGATCGATCTGCTGGATCCTGGCCATGGGGGTGGCGTCGGTGGGGGACACCAGAGCCCCTTCACTCACCAGCGCCTGATCGATGCGCCCGGCGATGGGGGCTTCCACGCTGGCAAATTGCAGGTTCAGCTGGTGCCGGGCCAGGGTCGCCCTGGCCTGAGCCACGTCGGCGGCCGCCTGATCACGCTGGGAGACCGCATCGTCATAGGTCTGGCGGCTGATGGCCTCGGTGCGCAGCAGCGGCACCAGACGGTCAATCTGGATACGGGCGCGGGCCAGCACGGCCTCCGCGCGCTGCAATGCTGCGGCGGCGCTGTCGACATCCGCCTTGAAGGGGGCCGGATTTATCTGGAACAGCACGGTGCCTGCGCCGATTTCGGCGCCCTGCTCGAACAGGCGGCGCTGCACGATGCCGCTAATCTGGGCCCGAATTTCGGCGCTTCGCACCGCGGCCACCCGGGCGGGCAGATCCTCGCTGATGACCAGGTCCTGACCTGCCAGCGTCATCACCGACACCTGAGGACGGGTCGGCGCATCTTGCGCTTGCGACGCCCCATCGCAACCTGCCAATCCGAATACGGCAATGACGGCGAGCAGGGTGCCCGCATACCGCTGTTTGACAAACATCATACTCACCTCGTTAAACCGTCTCCCGGGCATGGTACTGCCGCGAGAGCACATCGAACGGGCATTATGGAGAGGGGCTATTGCGAATGATTCGAGGCTTTGTGGAGAATCCATGTAGGCGGTGATAAAGTTCAAGCCCACCATTTTCGAGTCCGACCATGTCGTATCTTCCTGCTTCCGCCAACCCGGCGGCCCAGTCACTGGTACTGATTGCAGAGGATGAAGCCGAGATAGCCGACATCCTCGCCGCTTACCTGCAACGCCACGGATTGCGCACCCTGCATGCCGCCGATGGCCGCGAAGCCCTGGCCATGCACCAGACATGCAAACCCGATCTCCTGTTGCTGGATGTGCAGATGCCGCAGCTCGATGGCTGGCAGGTGCTCAGCGAGATCCGTGCCCGTGGCGACACGCCGGTGATCATGCTGACCGCCCTGGATCAGGACCTCGACAAGCTGATGGGGCTGCGCATGGGGGCGGATGACTATGTGGTCAAACCCTTCAACCCGGCCGAAGTGGTGGCCCGGGTACAGGCGGTGCTCAGACGCATCCAGGCTGCGAAGCAGACCATGGCCCGGGTGCTGCGGGTCGGCCCCTTCCAGATCGATCTGGAGAGCCACGAGGCCAGCATTTGCCGCGATGAGGGGCAGCAGGTGCTGGATCTGACCCTGACCGAGTTCAAGTTGCTCGCCTCCCTGATGCGGGCACCCAAGCGGGTGTTCAGCCGCGTCGAACTGCTGACCCACTGCCTGCCGGAGGGGGATACCCAGGAGCGCACGGTGGACAGCCACATCAGCAAGCTGCGCAAGAAGCTGGAGGCACAGGGCATCCAGGGGGTGCCCGCCAGTGTCTGGGGCGTCGGCTATCGCTTCGGGGGTGATGCGTGACATCGGCACCCGGCCTGCGCAGGCAGATCATCCGCTCCCTGGGGCTGATGGCGCTCGGCATCATCTGCCTCGCGGTGATCGGCACCTATGTGTTCTACGCCATTGCCGTGACCTATGTGCCTGGCAGCATCTCCGAGAGCTGGATGCCCTCCAGGGTCGAGATGATCTGGATTGGCTCGACCATTCTCATTGCATTGGGGATGGCGCTGTACGTGGCAGTGCGCCTCTCTCGGCGCATCCTGACTCCCCTCAACTCGGTGGCAACCAGCCTGCGCGAGGTGGCCGAGGGTAAGCTCGATGCGCGCGTGCCGCTGGATGAACAGGCGATCGGGGAGACGGCGCAACTGGTGCGGGACTTCAACACCATGGCCGAACGGCTGCAGAGCATGACCCGTGAGCGGGAGTTCTGGAATGCCGCCATCGCCCACGAATTGCGCACCCCGGTGACCATCTTGCGTGGCCGCTTGCAGGGGCTGGCCGAAGGGGTATTTCCGCCAGAGCGTGCGCTCTTTGAAGGCTTGCTGCGTCAGGTGGAGGGATTGACCCACCTGATCGAAGACTTGCGGGTACTCAGTCTCAACGACAGCGGCCACCTGGAGTTGCAACGAGAGGAGATCAGGCTGTCCGACGAGCTTGCCGTGGTGCTTGAGGCGTTTGCCACCCCTCTGGCCGCGAGCGGTTTCACCCTCAAGCGGGAGCTCGATACCGAGCTCTGGGTCTGTTGCGATGCACTTCGCATCCGTCAGGCCCTGATGGCGCTGCTGGAAAATGCCCAGAAGCACGCGGTGCCGGGCATGCTGACCGTGCGCCTGCATCGTTCTGGCACCCAGTGCATCCTGAGCGTGGAAGACGAAGGGCCCGGCATCAGCGAGGAGGTCGCCGCCCATATCTTCGAGGCGTTTCGCCGGGGGGATCCGTCACGCTCGCGCAAGAGTGGCGGCAGCGGGCTCGGGCTGGCCGTGGTCAAGGCGATTGCCGAGGCCCACGGCGGCAGTGCGGTCTGCCAATCCGGCGGGCGGGGCGGCACCCTGTTCCTGCTTTCCTGGCCCCTCTTGCACCCTGACGGCAGGTCATGACCCCGCATTGCCGCATCGGCTCGGGATGGGCGAGCCGAGGCGCGTGTGTTGACTGTGATCCAACAGCCCATAAAAAAAGCCCATCTCATGGGGAGAGACGGGCTTTTTTTATGGCTTGCAGGCAGCGCCCTCTTGGGGCGCGCCGGGATCAATGCTCGGCCAGCAGGGGCTCTCCCTCCTGGCGTTTGTCGTGGATGGCAAAGCGATCGACCAGGGTGGCACTGGCGTCGTTCAGGCCGATGACCGCCACCTCTTTCCCCTCACGGCGGAACTTGATGACCACCTTGTCGAGGGCCGTGATGGCGGTGATGTCCCAGAAGTGGGCGTGCGTCAGGTCGATGACCACCTTCTCCACTTCCTCCCTGAAATCGAAACCGGCCAGGAACTGCTCGGCGCTGGCAAAGAAGACCTGGCCCCGCACCAGATAGGTACGCACGGCGCCGCTGCGCTCGCTGTCGCTCTTGACCACCATGACGCGGGCAACCTTGTGGGCGAAGAAGAGGGAGGCGAGCAGCACCCCCACGAAGACCCCGAGTGCCAGGTTGTGGGTCGCGACCACCACGGCGACGGTGGTCACCATCACCAGGTTGGTGGAGAGGGGGTGGCTCTTCAGGTTGCGTACCGACTCCCAGGAAAACGTGCCGATGGAGACCATGATCATCACGGCCACCAGGGCTGCCATGGGGATCTGACGGATCCACTCATCCATGAAGACCACCATCAGGATGAGCAGGGTCCCCGCCACGAAGGTGGAGAGGCGGCCGCGGCCACCGGATTTGATGTTGATGACGGACTGGCCAATCATGGCGCACCCCGCCATGCCTCCCAGCAGACCGGCGCCGATGTTGGCGATCCCCTGACCCTTGCACTCGCGGTTGCGATCGCTTGGGGTGTCGGTCATCTCGTCGACGATGGCTGCCGTCATCATGGACTCGAGCAGTCCCACCACCGCCAGCCCCGCTGAATAGGGGAAGATGATGGCCAGGGTCTCCAGATTGAGGGGAACGTCGGGCCAGAGGAAGACCGGCAGGGTATCGGGCAGCTCACCCATGTCGCCCACGGTACGGATGTCGATGCCCAGGGTGATGGCCACCGCCGTCAGGATGACGATGCACAGCAGGGGGGAGGGGAGCAGTTTGCCCACCACGGGAACGAGCGGGAACAGATAGATGATGCCAAGCCCGGCCGCGGTCATGGCGTAGACCTGCCAGGTGACGTTGGTGAGCTCGGGCAGCTGGGCCATGAAGATAAGGATGGCCAGGGCGTTGACGAAGCCGGTCACCACGGAGCGGGAGACGAATCGCATCAGGCTGCCGAGCCTGAGGTAGCCCGCCGCTATCTGGAAGAGGCCGGTGAGCAGGGTGGCTGCCAGCAGATACTGCAGGCCATGTTCCTTGACCAGGGTCACCATCAGGAGTGCCATGGCGCCGGTGGCGGCGGAAATCATGCCGGGACGACCGCCGACGAAGGCGATGACCACGGCGATGCAGAAGGAGGCATAGAGGCCGACCTTGGGGTCGACGCCCGCAATGATGGAGAAGGCGATGGCCTCCGGGATCAGCGCCAGGGCGACGACGATGCCCGACAGCAGATCGCCCCGTATGTTGGAGAACCACTCTTGTCTTGCACGTTCCAGCATGGGGATTTTCTCGCTCGTTGAGGATCCATGGCCACAGGCCCGCAAATCAGGGGAAATGGCGGGGATCACAGGGTTGGATTGGCTGTTGATGGCCGGGTAAACCGGCCGGTCGGCATAACCGGAGTCAGGCGGCAGAGGCCGCACAGGGCAGGGTCAGGGCGGCGTGACGGCCACCCCAGAGCACATAACAGGCATAAGGGGCGCATGTTAACAGCCGGTGCCAGGCCGGGGAAGCCCGGATTGTTTTATCTAGCACAAGAGCAGCCAACATAGACCAAACAAGGGGGCTCTGCCGTTTTCAGAGAAGTGATTGATGCGATTATGGCAACACCGAAGGGGGCAACACCATGGGACCGGCCACCGTACGGGCTGCCTCGTCACCTCGCAGTACCCGTACTATCTCGAGGGCGAACTCGATGGCGGTACCCGGGCCCAGGCTGGTGATCAGGCGATGGGCTTCATCGGTCACGACCCGCGCCGTGCTCAATTGTGTCGCGGGCAGACGGGCCTGAAAGCCCGGATGGCAGGTGGTGCTCGCATTCCCCAGCAAGCCGTGATGGTGCAGTACCACGGCGGGTGCGGCGCAGATGGCGGCGCGCCAGCGGCCGAGGCCTGCCTGCTCCCGTAGCAGGTCGATGGCGAGGGGGGTGTCGCGGATCACTTCGCTGCCAGGCAGACCGCCCGGCACGACCATGGCATCGAAGTCACGGGTGGTCAGCTCGTCGAGATGGCAATCCGCCACCAGTTGCACCCCGCGAGAGGCGCGGATCTGGCGCGCTCCTGTGGGGCAGCAGGAGGCCAGCACCACATCGATGCCACCCCGAACCAGGGTATCGACGATGGCAACCGTCTCTATCTCTTCCGACCCGGGGGCCACCAGTACCAGTACGCTCATCCTGCACTCCTTGCTTGCCAGCTGCTCTGCTCAGCGCTTCTCTTTGACGGCCTGATAGAGGCCCTGATTGACCGGCACCGCGATACCGTGAAGGGCGGCCTTGCCCAGCAGGAAGCCGGTGATGGCTTCGATCTCGGTCTCGCGGCCCTGTTCCATGTCCTGATACATGGAAGAGTAATTGTCGGCGGTGAGCTCCACCACCATCATGACGCGGCGCAGCAGCTCTTCGCTGCCGGTGGGCTGACCTTCGGCCCGCATGACGTCAGCCACTTCCACGCAGATTTGCTGCAGGGCATCGGCAAAACGCGGACCGGCCAATTCGCCGTTCTTGAGCTTGTAGAGCGCGGTGAGGGGATTGATGGCGCAGTTGACGGCGAGTTTCTGCCACTGACGTGTCAGGATCTGCTCATCCCAACCGGCCTGACCCAGGGCGCTGGCCAGCTCGTCGGCGAGGTGGGCATGGGCACGGGCCGCTTCGTTGATTGGGCCCAGCCAGGTCTCCCCCTTGCCGGTGTGGCGGAACACGAAGTGGCCGCTCTGCATGGCGCCATGGCTGGTGACGCCGGCGATCACCGGATTGTCGGGGAAGAGTGCGACCACCTGATCGGCGATCCCCATGCCGTTGTGCAGCAGCACGATGGGCACCCCTGCCGCCAGTTGCCCGACCAGGGGAGTGAGGGCCGATATCACCTGCCCCGCCTTGGTCATCACCAGCAGGCGTTTGATGCTGCCCGGCTTGTCGATGAAGGCGCGTTCGATGGCCAGGAGCTGGGTATGCCCCTCAAGTGAGGTAAAGTCGACGCCGGGGTGCAAGGTGGCACGATGGCGCTCGCGCAGCAGGAGGCGGGTTGCTTGGCCGCTTTGGGTCAACAGGGAGGCGAAGACGCCGCCCAGGGCGCCGCAGCCCAGCAAGGTCCACTCGGGAGAGACAGGGTGACGGCGTGTTTTCAGGTTGTTGTCGCGTAATCCGCTTGGCATGAAGAGGCTCGATCATGGGAAGGGCTGCCATCCTGTCAACCGCCAACCCGGGATAAGGGAAGATGTCGCTTGGTGAATACCTGGAACCGGTGCATGAGCTGGTTGCCGGGTCGTGCTCAAGGTTCATGCGCAGCCAGGGAGCCTCATGTATGCATGAACATGCGGGTGTCTGGGCTGCACTTCACCGAGTGTCGGACCTCTCGCGGTCGCTCCTAAACGGGTTCTAACGGGTCTCACCATTCCTGTGCGCAGGGGATTCTAGCAGAGCAATCCCATCGAAATCAGCAAATTTGCCCGTTTTCTGGTAGATTTGCCCACCTGTCAGCACAACCTGAAGTACAGCATGAGGAGCCCGGCTATGCCGTCATTCGATATTGTCTCTGAAGTCAAAATGAACGAGGTGTTGAACGCCGTTGATAACGCCAACCGTGAACTGGCGACCCGTTTCGATTTTCGTGGTGTGGAAGCCAGCTTCGAATTGAACAAGGAAGAAGTGAAGCTGGAAGCCGATGCCGATTTCCAGCTCAAGCAGATGGTCGAGATCCTGCGCGGCGCCCTGCTCAAGCGCCAGATCGAGAACAGTTCCATGGATGTGGGTGACAGCGTCCACTCCGGCAAACGTTTCCACCTGACCGTGAAGTTCAAGCAGGGGATCGACAAGGAAGTGGCCAAGAAGCTGGTGAAGCTCATCAAGGACTCCAAGATCAAGGTGCAGGCTGCCATCCAGGGCGACGAGGTGCGGGTCACCGGCAAGAAGCGCGACGATCTGCAAGAGACCATGGCCTTGGTGCGTGGCGCCGAACTGGGCCAGCCGATGCAGTTCCAGAACTTCCGCGACTGATGGCGAACGGGGAGGGCGCGGCTCTCCCCCCACTGCCAGCATGAGGGCATAAAAAAACCGGAGCAGCTGCTCCGGTTTTTTGTATCCGTGTGACGAGTTCGATTAGAACTTGTAGGTCACGGAGAAGTAGTGGCTGAAGCCAGAGCTCTTCCACGGGGTACCGTCGTAGGCGGTGGAACCGTCTTTGGTGCCGTAGGCATCCATGAAGTACTTCAGGCCGTAACCGACGGCGTAGCGGTCGGAGTGCCAGTAGATACCGTGGAAGGTAGCCAGGTTGTCGCTGGTACGGTCAGCACGGTTGTGGGTGTCCAAGTCGAAGGCGTAGTCCAGGTAACCCTGATAGGAGACGAAGCTGCCGTTGCTGAAGGTGTAGAAAGGCTTGAACCAGTTCATGGCGAACCAGTAACCGTTCCACTCACCCTCTTCTTCGGTGAAGAACTGGTTTTCGGTGGCGTGACGAGCATACAGGTTCATGCCCACTTTGCCGAACCAAGGCACTTGTACATCAGCACCCAGACCGATCATGTTTTCCATCTGGTTGTCGCCGATGTTGTTCAGAGAGGCGATGTAAACCTCTTGCACCGGACCGAAGGAGAGATCTTTACCAGTCAGCGCATCCAGAGACATACGCGGCGCAAACTTCATGAACAGGTTCTGACCCTTGTGCTTGTCGCTGTGACGGGAGTCGAAGATATCGAAGACGTCGACGTAACCGTACAGGTCAAACAGGCCGGAGCGACCACCGAATTCCATTTCGAAGTAGGTGTCGTTGTAATCTTCAGCACCTGCAGTGAAAGGACGTTGGTCGATGGTGTGCATCACGTTGAACTGCATCCACTTGTAGTCGTTCTTGTGGATGTCGCCGCTGTAGTCGGCAGCGAAGGCCGGGGTGGCGGAGGCAGCCAGCAGACCGGCAGCGATCAGAGTCTTGGTAAATTTGGCCATTTTATTGGTCTCTTGTGCGTTAGTTGAGGTTTTCCGTAGCCTGCCCACAAGGAGCGGGAGGGATTCTAGCCAAATAAATTCAACGGATAAACAAGCACCAGGGAACTTTGTCAGGATTTGTGAATCTAATCACCCCCTAAAATGCGCAAACGCTTGCTATTTGTGCGTTTGTGGTGACAAGGTGCTGCCTCGTTTGGCAACCATGATGATCAGGATCATCACCGGAATACCGAGCAGACTGGTGCCGATGAAGAAGTGGCTGTAGCCGATCTGCTCCACCACGCGACCAGAAAACCCCGCCAGCAACTTGGGCAGCAACAGCATGATGGAGCTGAACAGGGCGTACTGGGTGGCGGAGAAGGCTACGTTGGTGAGGCTCGATAGATAGGTTACAAACGCAGCCGTCGCTATGCCGGCGCTGAGGTTGTCCAGCGAGATGATCAGAGTCAGCAGCTCCAGGTTGTGGCCCACTTCGTTGAGGAGAGCGAACAGCAGATTGGTGCTGGCGGTCAGCACGGCGCCGAGGAACAGGATGCGCAGGGTGCCAAAGCGCATCACCAGCACGCCCCCGAGCGCGGCTCCCACCAGCGTCATGATGACACCATAGACCTTGGTGATGGTGGCCACTTCCGTCTTGCTGAACTGCAGATCCACATAGAAGCTGTTGGACATCACCCCCATCACCACGTCCGAGATGCGATAGCAGGCGATAAGCCCGAGGATCAGCAGGGCCGAGGAGCCGTAGCGGCGAAAGAAGTCGGCGAAGGGACACCAGATGGCCTCGTAGGTCCAGGCCCCCAGCCCGGCCAGCGTGGGTGACCAACCCCGTGCCAGCAGGGTAGCCTTGCGCGCCATCTGCTGCTCGTCCTGACTCTTGAGATCGATCTGCGGCTCGTGACTCATCAGGGTGGTGAGGATGCCAAGAGACATCAGCCCTCCCATCAGCAGATAGGTGAGCTGCCAGCCGCGATAGTCATAGCCGCTGTTGCTGCCGAGCCAGGCCGCCAGCGCCAGCGCCCCCGCTCCCGCCATGATCATGGCGAGTCGATACCCCGTCATATAAGAAGCGGCCATGGCCGCCTGCAGCCGCTCGGGAGCGGATTCGATGCGATAGGCATCGATGACGATGTCCTGGGTGGCAGAGGAGAAAGCCACCAGCAGGGCGAAGAGGGCCAGTTGGGCGAGCTGGGTCTTGGGATCGCAATAGGCCATCCCCACCAGGGAGAGGGCGATCAGCACCTGGGAGAACAGCATCCAACTGCGTCGTCGCCCAAGCAGCCGTGACAGCAGGGGCAGGGGCAGCCGATCCACCAGGGGCGACCACAGCCACTTGAAACCGTAGGCCAGTGCAACCCAGCTCATGTAACCGATGTCGGTCAGGCTGACATCCGCCTCGCGCAGCCAGAACGAGAGGGTGCCAAAGACCAGCAGCAAGGGCAGGCCGGAGGAGAATCCCATGGCGAACAGGATGAGTACCCGCGCTTCCAGATAGACGGCGAGGGCATCTCGCCAGCGGGTGGCGCGGCCCGGTGTGTGACTGGGCGGGCGGAGATTGTTCAACAGCCTGACTCCTCTGGGAAAAGGGGGTCATTTTGTCAGGTTCGGCAGGCGTAGCCAAGGCAAGCCGAGTGGCGGGCGGCAGGTTTCAGGGACGTGAGCCGATGCAGTGGTGCGGGCAGGGGCCCCCGTCGGCGAGAAAATTGGCGCAGGCCATGAGTTGCAGGCGCAGCGCGTCATCACAGAGGAGGCGCTGCTCATCCCACAGGTGCAGGCTGTGAAGCAGATGCCAGAACACTCCTTCCTGTGCGTTGGCGGGGGTTTTGTCCATGGGGATCACGCAGAGCGCCTGCCAGTGGGAGAGGAGCTGCCAACTCAAGTCTTCCAGCTGCTGATAGGGAATCTTGCGTGCCAGAAAATGGCGAACCGCCTGGGCCAGCGGGCCGGCGTGTTGGGTTATGTAATCATGACAGGTCACCGGCTCCTCCTTCTGGTTCTGCTCCCCGATGCGTGGCACACATCGGGGAGCAGAGTATAGAAAAAGAGACCGGTGACCCGTTCAGGGACGCGGTGGAATGTGATCCGGGCCGCGTTATTTGTCCGCGAGCAGCACCACTTTCTTCAGGATGATGGGGCTGGTGGGGACGTCGTTGGCACGCAGGATGGAGCTGTAGCCGGTCTGGACCTGGGCCAGTTTGTCCAGCACCTCCATCCCCTTCACGACCTGGCCGAACACGGTGTAACCGGCGCCGGCATTGGCGTTGAGGTTGTCGTTGTCCACCAGATTGAAATAGAACTGGCGAGTGGCGCTGTCGACCGCCTGGGTGCGGGCCATGGCGATGGTGCCGCGCTTGTTGGGCAGGCCGCCTCTGGACTCGTTGACCACGGGATCGAAGGTCGGCAGGGGCTGGAACTGCTGGTTGTAGCCTCCACCCTGCACCACGAAGTTCTGGATCACCCGGTGGAACAGGCTGCCGTCATAGCTGCCGTCTGCCACGTAGCGCAGGAAGTTCTTCACGGTCTGGGGCGCCTGTTTGGGGGCCAGCTCCACGACGATGGTGCCATGGTTGGTCTCCATCTGGACTTTTTGACCGGCAAAAGCCAGGGGGGCGATCAGGGTGACCAGTAACCAGAGTTTCTTCATTTATATATCCTCGCTCAGCTCGGCTGACCCTTGAGATAACCGCGCAGCGCCTCGTCGGCCATGATCTGCTGCAGCACGCTGCCCAGCTGCTGGTTCAGAGTGGATTCCAGATCGGCCATGCTCGGTTCGCCCGGGCCCTCCTTGCTGGAGGACATGTTGAACTGCTTGGTCAGCTTGCTGCCCTGGAAGTCCGCAATCACCTGCAGGCTGACGCGGGACTTGGTGACATAGGTGAAGGTCTTCTCTTCCACGGTGACGGCGGCAGTGGAGATGGCCAGCGTCAGGTTGGTGGTGCCGCTGTTGCCCACTTCCAGGCCCTGGCTGCGCAGCCCTTCCGCCAGTTTTTCAGCCAGCAGGCTGTTGAGAGGCTGACTGCTGTTCACCAGCACAGGAGCCTTCTCTTTCTTCTTGATGGAGAAGACATAGGCGGCTTCACGCTTGTCCACCCCTTCCATGGTGATGCGGTTGCCGGAGTAGTACTGCTGGTTGGAGGGGATGACTTGCGGGTTGAGCAGGGCGCTCTCGGGCCAGTGAGTAGCACAACCGCCCAATACCAGAGCGGCCAGCAGCAAGAGTGACTTTTTCATCATGGGTTTCCTTTAGCTTTATCTTTAGCGTTTGATGGCTTTCAAAATAACGAATTTGCTGTTCGACGCAACGACTTGTGCGTTGCCAAACAGGCGCTTGAGTTTGTTGTGATAGTCCAGATGACGGTTGCCTACTATCCAGAGTTCGCCCCCCTGAGGCAACACCCGGTGGGCGTCGCTGAACATCTGCCAGGCGATGTGATCGGTGATCGCCTGCAACTGATGGAAGGGGGGATTGCAGAGGATCCTGTCCGCTGCCCCGACGGGAACGTCATCGAGACAGTTGTTGACCATGAAGTGGGCACGGGGCAGGGCATCGGGCAGGTTGTGCTCGACGTTGAGCCGTGCGGACGCCACCGCCATCCGGGATTCGTCGATGAAGGTCACCTCCACCTCGCTGTCCCGCGCGAGCAGGGAGAGCCCGAGCACGCCGTTGCCACAGCCCAGATCGATCACCCTGCGGGCACTGTGGATGGGCAGGTTGTCCAGCATGAAGCGGGCGCCGATATCCAGGCTGGTGCGCGAGAACACGTTGGCATGGTTGTGGATGAGCATGTCGGTGCCTTCCAGCGGCCAGACGGTCGGGAAGGGACTGGTCAGGGACGGGCGCTCGGCGGCCGGGGTGCAATGAATGAGGCGCGCCTTCTTCCAGGCGAGCGAGGTGCGGGTCTCCCCCAGATACTTTTCGAACAGCTTGAGGGTGGAGGTGTGGATGTCCTTGGCCTTGCCGGCAGCAATGATGCGGGTCGCGGGGGTGACGACCCCGCGCAGGGCAAGCAGTTGCTGCTCCAGCAGCGCCTGATACTTGGAGACCTTGATCACCACCAGGGCGGGGGCATCGGGCAGGGGGGCCAGGGCATCCTGCAGGGTGATGGCGTGGGGATCCAGCCCGTTTTCCGCCAGATTGGCCAGGGTGGCCCGCTCGCTGATGTGGGAGTCGGTCACGCAGACGGGGGCGTGGGCATGCAGGTAGCCTGCCAGGGCGCCGAAGCCGTCGTTCATGATGATGACGGGGCCGTCAGGTGCCTGCTGCGATTCGGCAAGGTGGCTTATCAGGTACTCGTCCGCCGCATCCCAGGCCTGCAGGGGATCCTGGCTCTGCCGTGGGTAACGATACAGGGTCAGGCGGCAGTGGGCCGTGTCGAGCAGGGTTTGCATAGGCAAGAGTCCAACGTGTGATTGATGAATGGCGACCGTCTGCCCCGTGTTGCCCGGCAGCGGTGAAAGTGGCGCTATTCTAGCGGCGGCGGAGAAATTCACCAGTCCGGTGCGGCGAGAGCGAGCGGATCCTTCGTACCTGATGCATCGGGCGCACAACCCTGGCTACAATGGCCGGATATTCAACGAGGAGTCCTTACCGTGAGCATGCAACAACAGATAGAGGCCAAGCTGGCCGCCGCGCTCTCCCCGAGCCACCTGGAAGTGATCAATGAAAGCTACATGCACAGGGTGGCACCGGGCTCCGAAAGCCACTTCAAGGTAGTCGTGGTGAGCCAGGCGTTTGAGGGACAGCGTTTGCTGGGTCGCCATCGTCAGGTGAACGGGGTGCTGGCCGACGAGCTGGCGGGAGCCATTCATGCATTGGCGCTGCATACCTATACCGAATCCGAGTGGCAGGCCCGGGAGCAGGCGCCAAAGACGCCGGGTTGCGTCAGCAAATCCCCCTTTGCGTGAGCCGTTGAACCTCCTGATGGCGCCTTCCTCGGGCCATTAACAGCGCTATCACGAATGGTGTGCAGCCAGGGATGAGGGGGGTAGCATTATTTTTTCTAATCCTTTTCCTTGCGCCTGAAAAATACCTCTATATGGTTAGTTTTGCGAAAAGTCCTTTAAAACCACGGTTTGCAAGGACGTGCGCGAAATATTCAGTGAAGGTTAATTTTGTGATAGGGCGGGGATTTTCCCCATTTGGCGTGGCGGCTAACTCGCCTAAGGTGGTAAACTCAGGCGCTTTTGAATGATCCTGTATGTTGCTGATTTGTTTATTTCTTCGACAGCTTTCCGCGATGTTGACGGGCTCATTCAACAACTCGTCGTGATGTATTTCTCGGCGCTAACCAACCTGTCTTCCCTTAACGGTAGTGCAAGTGAGTATGATTACAATTAAAAGAGGACTGGACATCCCCGTGCTGGGTGCTCCGGAGCAAGTAATCTACGATGGCCCGGCCATCACCCGTGTTGCTACACTCGGCGAAGAGTTCGTGGGGATGCGTCCTACTATGTTTGTCAAAGTAGGTGATCGCGTCATTAAAGGTCAGGAGCTCTTCGAAGATAAGAAGAATCCCGGCGTTAAATTCACGGCCCCTGCCACCGGTGTGGTTTCTGAGATCAACCGTGGTGCCAAGCGTGTTCTCCAGTCCGTCGTCATCGACATCGATGGGTCCGACGAGCAGGTGACCTTTGAGCATTTTGCCTCCGCCGAGCTGGCACAGCTCGAGCGTAGCAAGGTGCAGGAGATCCTGGTCGCATCAGGCCAATGGACCGCGCTGCGTACCCGCCCGTTCAGCAAGGTGCCGGCCGTGGGTTCCACCCCGCGCGCCATCTTCGTCACCGCCATGGACACCAATCCGCTGGCTGCCAGTGCGGAGCTGATCATCAAGGAACAGGCCCAGGCCTTCCTCGACGGTCTGGCCGTGCTGACCCGCCTGACCGATGGTACCGTCCACGTCTGCAAGGGCGAAGCCAGCCTGCCGCACTCCTCCTTGGCCCAGGTCAAGGAAGCCGTGTTCGTCGGTCCGCATCCCGCCGGTCTGCCGGGCACCCACATCCACTTCCTGGATCCGGTCGGTGCCAACAAGGTGCAGTGGCACATCAATTATCAGGACGTGATCGCTTACGGCAAGCTGTTCACCACTGGCCAGATCTTCACCGACAAGGTGATCTCCCTGGCTGGCCCGAACGTCATCAAGCCGCGTCTGCTGCGTACCCGTCTGGGTGCCAGCCTCAGCCAGCTGACCAACAACGAGCTGCGTGCGGACGAAAACCGCATCATCTCCGGTTCCCTGCTGAGCGGTGCCAAGGCCGAAGGGGTCCATGACTACCTGGGTCGCTTCCACAACCAGGTGAGCGTGCTGGGCGAAGGCCGTGAGAAAGAGTTCATGGGCTGGGTCAAACCCAGTGCCAACAAGTTCTCCATCACCCGTACCACCCTCTCTCACCTGATGAAGGGCAAACTCATCAACTTCACTACCACCACCAACGGTAGTGATCGCTCCATGGTGCCTATCGGCAACTATGAGCGTGTGATGCCGCTCGACATCCTGCCGACCCTGCTGCTGCGGGATCTGATCTCCGGTGACACCGACAGCGCGCAGGCGCTCGGCTGCCTGGAGCTGGATGAGGAAGATTTGGCGCTCTGTACCTTCGTCTGCCCCGGCAAGACAGAGTACGGCCCCGTCTTGCGTGAGTGCCTGACCAAGATCGAACTGGAAGGTTAAGCGATGAGTTTCAAGCAACTTCTTGAAAATATGGAACATCACTTCGAGCCGGGTGGCAAGTACGCCAAGTACTATGCCCTGTTCGAAGCGGCGTACACCCTGTTTTATACCCCGGGTTCCGTGACCCGCAATGCCGCCCACGTCCGTGATGCGATCGATCTGAAGCGCATGATGATCATGGTGTGGCTGGCCGTGTTCCCGGCCATGTTCTGGGGCATGTACAACGTCGGCAACCAGTCTATCGCCGCTATCGCCCACATGGGCAGCGCGGCCGGTGCCGATTCCTGGCAATACGCCCTGGCCACCCTGTTCGGTGCCTCGCTGGATCCGGCCGTCGCCGGCATCGGCAGCAAGATGCTGATCGGTGCGGCGCACTTCTTCCCGATCTACATCACCGTCTTCATCGTCGGTGGTTTCTGGGAAGTGTTGTTCGCCATGGTGCGCAAGCACGAGATCAACGAAGGCTTCTTCGTGACCTCCATCCTGTTCGCCCTGATCGTGCCGCCCGAGCTGCCCCTGTGGCAAGCTGCCCTGGGTATCACCTTCGGTGTGGTGCTGGCCAAGGAAGTGTTCGGTGGTACCGGCAAAAACTTCCTGAACCCGGCGCTGGCGGGTCGTGCCTTCCTGTTCTTCGCCTACCCGGGTCAAATCTCCGGTGATGCGGTCTGGGTTGCCGTTGACGGCTTCTCCGGCGCAACCGCACTGAGCCAGTGGGCCCAGGGCGGCCAGATGGCGCTGATCAACGGTGCCACCGGTGAAGCCATCAGCTGGATGGATGCCTTCCTTGGCAACCTGCCCGGTTCCATCGGTGAAGTTTCCACCCTGATGATCCTCATCGGCGCAGCCATGATCGTCTACATGCGCATCGCCTCCTGGCGCATCATCGCCGGCGTCATGGTCGGCATGGTCGCGACCTCCCTGCTGTTCAACGTCATCGGCTCCGATACCAACCCCATGTTCAGCATGCCGTGGCACTGGCACCTGGTGCTGGGTGGTTTCGCGTTCGGCATGGCCTTCATGGCGACCGACCCCGTTTCCGCTGCCTTCACCAACAAGGGAAAGTGGTGGTATGGCGCCCTGATCGGCGTGATGGTGGTGCTGATCCGGGTAGTGAACCCTGCATTCCCGGAAGGCATGATGCTGGCCATTCTGTTCGCCAACCTGTTTGCCCCCTTGTTTGACCATTTCGTGGCACAGGCGAACATCAAGCGGAGGATCGCACGTGGCGTTTAATAAAGACTCTACTACCGGCACTCTCGCCGTAGTGACCGGTCTGTGTCTGGTCTGCTCCATCGTGGTCTCCGTGGCCGCCGTGGGTCTGCGTCCGGCCCAGCTGGAAAACAAGGCGCTGGACAAGCAAAGCAACATCCTGTCCGTCGCCGGCGTCGACATCAGCGCCGTGGCCAAGCGTGACCTGGCCCAGCTCTATGGCGACAAGATTGAAGCGCGTCTGGTGGATCTGACCAGCGGTGAGTTCGTTGACGGCGACGCCGACAACTTCGACACCAAGGTTGCCGCCAAGGATCCGGCCAAGAGCATCCGTCTGGCCCCGGCCGACGACAAGGCCGGCCTGCGTCAAATCTCCAAGCTGGTTCCCGTGTTCTTCGCGAAAGATGCCGAAGGCAAGGTCGACAACATCATCCTGCCGATCTACGGCCAGGGTCTGTGGTCCACCATGTACGCCTTCGTAGCAGTCGCGGCCGATGGCCAGACCATCAAGGGCATCACCTACTATGACCACGGTGAAACCCCGGGTCTGGGTGGCGAGATCGAGAATCCGGCCTGGCGCGAGCTGTTCGTCGGCAAGAAGCTGTTCGACCAGAACGGCCAGCCTGCGCTGCGGGTGATCAAGGGCCATGCTCCGGCTGGTTCCGAGCATGAAATCGACGGCCTGTCTGGTGCAACCCTGACCGGTAATGGTGTACAGCACACCTTCGACTTCTGGATGGGCCCCAAGGGCTTCGGTCCCTTCCTGGCCAAGGTACGTGCAGGAGAAATCAACAATGGCTGACAAGAGCGAAATGAAAAAGTTGCTGTTGACGCCTGTGCTCGGCAACAACCCCATCGCACTGCAGGTGCTGGGTGTCTGTTCCGCGCTGGCCGTTACCAGCCAGATGAAGACGGCGTTCGTGATGACGCTGGCCGTTACCGCGGTCACCGCCTTCTCCAACCTGTTCATCTCCCTGATCCGCAACCAGATCCCGAACAGCGTGCGGATCATCGCCCAGATGGCGGTGATTGCCTCGCTGGTTATCGTGGTTGACCAGGTGCTCAAGGCCTATGCCTATGACATCTCCAAGCAACTGTCGGTGTTCGTCGGCCTCATCATCACCAACTGTATCGTGATGGGTCGTGCCGAAGCCTACGCCATGAAGAGTGCCCCGCTGCCCTCCTTCCTGGACGGTATCGGCAACGGTCTGGGTTATGGCGCCGTGCTGCTGACCGTGGCCACCGTGCGCGAGATCCTGGGTTCCGGCACCTGGTTCGGCATCGAGCTGCTGCCGCTGGTGAACAATGGTGGCTGGTATGTGCCCAACGGCCTGCTGCTGCTGCCGCCGAGTGCGTTCTTCATCATTGGTCTGATCATCTGGGGCGTGCGCACCAAGGATCCCAAGCAGGTGGAGGCGAAGGATTAAGGTATGGAACACTATATCAGTCTGTTGATTCGCTCGATCTTCATCGAGAACCTGGCGCTCTCCTTCTTCCTGGGGATGTGTACCTTCCTGGCGGTGTCCAAGAAGGTCAAGACCGCCATGGGCCTGGGGATTGCCGTTATCGTGGTTCAGACCGTTGCCGTCCCGGCCAACAACCTGATCTACAACTACGTGCTCAAAGACGGTGCCCTGGTATCCGGTCTGGATCTGAGTTTCCTGAGCTTCATCACCTTCATCGGGGTGATCGCGGCCCTGGTGCAGATCCTGGAGATGGCGCTGGACAAGTATTTCCCGGCCCTCTACAACGCCCTCGGTATCTTCCTGCCGCTCATCACCGTGAACTGCGCCATCTTCGGCGGCGTCTCCTTCATGGTGCAGCGTGACTACAACTTCGTTGAGTCCGTGGTCTATGGCGTGGGTTCGGGTGCAGGCTGGATGCTGGCCATCGTCGCGATGGCAGGGATCCGCGAGAAGATGAAATATTCCGATGTTCCGGAAGGCCTGCGCGGCCTCGGCATCACCTTCATCACCGCGGGTCTGATGGCGCTGGGCTTCATGTCCTTCTCTGGTATTTCCCTGTAATCGGAAAGGAAATATAGATGGAAATTATTCTGGGTGTGGTCATGTTCACCGTGATCCTGCTGGCCTTGGTGGCAGTCATTCTGTTCGCCAAGTCCAAGCTGGTGACCGCCGGTGACGTGACAATCAGCATCAACGGCGACCCGGCCAAGGCTGTGACCAGCCCGGCGGGTGGCAAGCTGCTTGGCGTGCTCGCCGGCAGTGGTATCTTCGTCTCCTCCGCCTGTGGCGGCGGTGGCTCCTGTGGTCAGTGCAAGGTGCGTGTGAAATCCGGCGGCGGCGACATCCTGCCGACCGAGCTGGATCACATCAGCAAGGGCGAAGCCCGTCATGGCGAGCGTCTGGCCTGCCAGGTCACCGTGCGCTCCGACATGGACATCGAGCTGCCGGAAGAGATCTTCGGCGTGAAGAAGTGGGACTGTACCGTCATCTCCAATGACAACAAGGCCACCTTCATCAAGGAGCTCAAGCTGCAGATCCCGGATGGCGAGAGCGTGCCGTTCCGCGCCGGTGGTTATATCCAGATCGAAGCGCCTGCCCACCACGTGCAGTACAAGAACTTCGATATTCCCGAGGAGTATCGTGGCGACTGGGATCGCTTCAAGATCTTCGAGCTGGAGTCCAAGGTCAACGAGCCGATCATCCGTGCCTACTCCATGGCGAACTATCCGGAAGAGTTCGGCATCATCATGCTGAACGTGCGGATCGCCACCCCGCCGCCCAGCAACTGGACTGCCCCTCCCGGCCAGATGTCTTCCTACATCTTCAGCCTGAAGGCCGGTGACAAGGTGACCATCTCCGGTCCGTTCGGCGAGTTCTTCGCCAAGGACACCGACGCCGAAATGGTGTTCGTTGGTGGTGGTGCGGGTATGGCGCCGATGCGCTCCCACATCTTCGACCAGCTGCGCCGTCTGAAGACCAAGCGCAAGATGAGCTTCTGGTACGGTGCCCGTTCCAAGCGCGAGATGTTCTATGTCGAAGACTTCGACATGCTGCAGGCCGAGAACGACAACTTCCAGTGGCACGTCGCCCTGTCCGATCCGCAACCGGAAGACAACTGGGATGGCTACACCGGCTTCATCCACAACGTGTTGTTCGAGAACTACCTCAAGAACCACGAGGCGCCTGAGGATTGCGAGTTCTACATGTGCGGGCCTCCCGTGATGAACGCCGCCGTCATCAACATGCTGAAAAACCTCGGTGTTGAAGACGAGAACATCCTGCTGGATGACTTCGGTGGTTAATCCATGCACAGCGTTGTAAAGACCTGGCTAGCCTTCGGGCTAGCCTTTTTCTTGACTGGGTGCGGTCAGGAAACGGTCCAATCGAAGCCGGAGATCCACATCACCGGCAGCACCATGGGTACCTACTACTCCATCAAGGTGGCAGATAGCGCTGTTCAGGATGCCGCCAGGCTGCAAGCCGAGGTCGACGTCTTGCTGGAGCGGGTCAACGATCAGATGTCGACCTATCGCCCGGATTCCGAGCTGTCACGCTTCAACCAGCACAAGAGCAATACCCCTGTGGTGGTTTCCCGCGATACCGCGCGGGTGGTGACCGAGGCCATTCACATTGGCCGCGAGAGCCGCGGGGCGCTGGACGTCACCGTCGGTCCTCTGGTCAATCTGTGGGGCTTTGGGCCGGATGCCAGACCGACCAAGGTGCCGTCCGACGAGCTGATCGCCCAGACCCGGCAGAAGACGGGCCTTGGCAATCTGCATGTGATAACCTCTGCCGATGCCGATACCCTGCAAAAGGACATCCCGGACCTCTACGTGGATCTCTCCGCCATTGCCAAGGGGTTTGGCGTAGACAAGGTGGCCGAGTACCTGGAGTCCCAGGGGGCGCGCAACTATCTGGTGGAGATAGGCGGCGAGCTGCGCATCAACGGTGTCAACGGCAAGGGGCATCCCTGGCGTGTCGCCATCGAGAAGCCGACCGTCAATGCCGGTTCAGTACAGGAGGTGATCCTGCCCGGTGACAACGGGGTGGCCACCTCGGGCGAGTACCGCAACTATTACGAGCTGGACGGCAAGCGCTTCTCCCACACCATGGATCCGCTGACGGGCAAGCCCATCCAGCACCGCCTGGTGTCGGTGACCGTCATCCACCCCTCCTGCATGACTGCAGACGGGTTGGCGACCGTGTTTATGGTCATGGGGCCGGAGAAGAGCCTGGCCTATGCCAAGGAACGGGGGCTGGCCATCTTCACCATCACCAAGACGGATGACGGGTTCGAAGAGGCTTATTCGGATGCCTTCAAACCATATCTGGTCAAGAAGTAAGGGGTAACTACATGCAGATCTTTCTGATCACCTTCGGGGTGTTTCTGATGGTCGTGGTGGCCATGGCCATCGGCTACATTTTCCAGCGCAAGTCCATCTCCGGCTCCTGTGGCGGCCTGGGTTCCATCGGGATCGAGAAGGAGTGCGACTGCCCCGAGCCTTGCGACAACCGCAAGAAGAAGATGGCCAAGGAAGAGGCTCGTCGCAAGATGCTGGTGGACAACCGCATCATCTAACGACGGATATCGCTCTGAAGGCAGCCTTGCAACGAAACGAGCCGACCCCTGGGTCGGCTCGTTATTTTATGTGGCATGGGGTCAGTAGTCATATTGGCTGCATGCCTTTGCCTTGAACTCTTTCTTTCGCTTTGCCAGCTCTTCCCTGGTGCCCAGTTCATCTCCCTGCCTGATGGCGGTTTCCAGTATCTCGATGCGCTTGTACAGCCAGCTGCATTCGGCTGTCGGGTGATCCTTGGCCATGGTCGCTAGCGGCAACAGCAGCAGGCAGAGCCCCGCCCGGATGATGCTCATGCTTCTCCTCCTTGAGTCTCGTGTGGATGTGGCCTTGAGAGTCTATGCCGCCGCGCCCGCGCGCAGACTGGCAGAAATGACAGGCTTGGGGTAGCATGGAACGTTCAACTGGTTATCCATACAGTATTTTTGTCGTTCGACACGCCTCCTCGCCGGATGCCCAGGGTCTATCCCTATGATCTGTTCGGGAGGCTGTCGACACAGCAACAGACACGGCCATGCGCAAGATCATTCACATCGACATGGACTGCTTCTTCGCCGCAGTGGAGATGCGGGACAACCCGGCCCTCAGGGAGGTGCCGCTCGCCATCGGTGGCGCCGCCGACCGACGCGGGGTCATCTCCACCTGCAACTACGTGGCGCGCCGCTTCGGGGTGCGCTCCGCCATGCCGAGCGCCCTGGCCAGAAAGCTCTGTCCGCCATTGGTGCTGATCCCCGGGCGGATGGCCGTCTACAAAGAAACTTCGCGCCAGTTGCGCGCCATCTTCCTGCGCTACACCGAGCAGGTGGAGCCGCTCTCCCTCGATGAAGCCTATCTCGACGTGACCCTGAGTCCCCGCTGCGGTGGCAGCGCCACCCTGATGGCGGCGGAGATCCGTGCCGCCATCAGCGCCGAGCTTGGGTTGACTGCCTCGGCCGGTGTGGCGCCGAACAAGTTTCTGGCCAAGCTCGCCTCCGAGCAGCGCAAGCCTGACGGCCTGTTCGTCATCCGCCCCCAGGAGGTGGACGAGTTCGTGCGCCAGCTCCCCCTTGGCAAGTTGCCCGGCATCGGCCGCAAGACGGCAGAGCGGCTGGAGTCCCTCGGGCTGTATTCGTGCGAAGATGCCCGCCAGCTCGGCAACGAGGAGCTGATCGCCCGTTTCGGCAAGCTCGGGGAGATGCTGGCCGGCCGCATCTGGGGGCATGACGATCAGCCGGTGCAGGCCAGGCGGGTGCGCAAGAGCATCGGAGTAGAGACGACGCTCGCCAGCGACGTGCTGGACGAGGACACCTGCTGGCAGGTGCTCAGCCGGCTCATTCCCGAGCTGGAGCAGCGTTTTGCCAAGGCCTGCCCTGCGGAGATGCTGATGGGGCAGGGGATCAAGCTGAAGTTTGCCGATTTTCACCAGACCACCGTCTACCGCAAGGGGAGTTATCAGGCGGCCCGTTTCCACGATCTGCTGCACGAGGGACTGCAACGGGCTCAAGGAAAGCCCATTCGCCTGCTCGGTCTGGTCGTTGGTTTGCCCGGAGCGGGTGAAATCAATCAATTAAGCCTGGATCTCTGCTGATTTAGTTAAGTTTTTGTATCCAAAACCGATACAGTGTTCACATCTGTAGACGTTAGGAAATAGTGGCATGAGTTCTCTTTCTGTTCAGGGACGGATCACCCTGATCGCCGGTTGCTGTCTGCTGGCCAGTGCCGTCGCGCTGGTGGCTTCTTCTCTTTTCAACGCGGCCCGCATGCAGGAGCAGGTGCTCACCTCCACCACCCTGGAGGGGCAGCACGCGGCAGAAAACTGGATGCAGGCCATGGGGGCGACCCAGGCAGCCCGGGTGACCAGCTACCTCGATGAGGCTTACTTCAGGGCGACCCTGCTTGCCGAGGGCATCTTGTTCCAGCGCAAGAACGCGGCCGACAACTTCGTTCACTCCGAGGCGCTGCGCAATGCCGTCAACCAGCAGTTGCAGGATGCTGCGGAGTCGTCAGCGAACCTGCTCGGTGTCTATGCGGTATTCGAACCCAACCAGCTCGACGGGGAGGATGACAACTATCAGGGGTCGACGGCGCTTGGAGCCAACGACAAGGGGCGTTTTTCCAGCTATTGGGCCAGGGTCGACGGCAAGGTCAGCCTGGAGGTGATGGACGAGGCGATGCTGGCCAACGACAAGCCCTCCGGACACGGCGGCCTTGAGAACGACTGGTACAGTTGCAGCATCCGCAGCAAGGCGCTCTGTCTGCTCGAACCCTATGTGGACGAGGTGGGAACCCAGCAGGTGTTGATGACCTCGGTGACCGTGCCGCTGCTGGACCAGGGCTCCCTGCTTGGCATGGTGGGGGTCGACATCTCCCTGGGGACCCTGCAGAGCCTGGTGGAAGAGATGGGCCGGACCCTCTACAAGGGGCAGGGCAAGGTGCTTCTGCTCAGCAGTGAAGGGCGGGTGGCCGGCGTGGAAGGGTTCCCGGTCGCCCTTGGCAACCGCCTGGCGCAATCGCCGTTGGCGCAGGATCTCGACGGCTGGCTCGCCAAGGGGGACGTGGCCACCCGTTGGAGCCCGGACGGCGCCCTGTTGCAGACCTTCGTGCCGGTCAGCATGCGCCGTACGGATCGCAAGTGGGGCATCTATATCGAGCTGCCCCGTGCCGTGGTGCTCGCCTCGGCCCTGCAACTGCAAGGGGAGCTTGAGGATCAGGCCCAGCGCAGCGTGGCCACCCAGCTCACCATAGGTGGCGGGATTTCGGCGCTCGCCCTGCTCTGCATCTGGCTGATGGCCCAGCGCATCGTGGCGCCCATCCGCGCCGTGGTGGCACGCCTCAAGGACATCGCCAGCGGGGAGGGGGATCTCACCCAGCGCATCGATCTGCGCAGGGATGACGAGATAGGCGAGCTGGCCAAGTGGTTCAACAAGTTTCTGGACAAGCTGCAATCCACCATCAGCCAGGTGATCGACACCGTTGCGGGCACTCGGGCCAGTGCGGCCCTGGCGGCGCAAGGGGCAGCCCGTACCAGCGCCGGCATGCAGTCCCAGTATCAGGAGGTGGATCTGGTGGCGACCGCGTTTGAAGAGTTGAGCGCTACCGCCCTGCAGGTCGCTGGCAATGCCAATGCGGCGGTGGCGGCGGCCGATGAGGCCGACACGGCGGCCCAGGAGGGCAAGTCCGTGGTGGCGCAGACCCAGGAGGCCATGTCCAGACTGATGACGGTGATAAGCGATGCCAAACCAGTGGTGGAGCACCTCTCCGCCAACAGCGACAACATCAACGACATCCTGGTGGTGATCCAGGGGATCGCCGAGCAGACCAACCTGCTGGCCCTGAACGCGGCCATCGAGGCGGCCCGAGCCGGTGAGCAGGGGCGCGGTTTTGCGGTGGTCGCCGACGAGGTGCGCAACCTGGCGGGCCGAACCCAGAACGCCATCGTCGAGATCCAGAACCTCATCGGCCAGTTGCAGTCGGGGACGGAGGCGGTGGTGAAAGCGATCCTGACCGGCCATCACCAGGCGGATCTGACCCTCACCAAGGTGGAGCAGTCGGTCAGCGTGCTGGAGCAGATCATCCAGGCGGTCGGCACCATCCACCAGATGAATGAGCAGATCGCGAGGGCCGCGCAGGAGCAGAGCGGCGTGGCGGACGAGATCAATCGCAACGTCAGCAACATTCGCGATGTGAGCCATACCATTCGGGCGGAAGCGGCGACCTCCGCTGACAACGGGCGCGAGCTGTCGCAACTGGCGGACAAGCAGCAGCAACTGGTGGGCCAGTTCCGGGTGTAGGGGAGGATAAGAAAAAAGGCGCCATCCAACCGGAGGCGCCAAACACATTCAGATGACAGACTGGGTTAAATCGACCTGATTTAGCCCTTCTTCCCGCAGAGGAAGAAACACAACACCACAATCACTGTCGACTCACTCACAAAAACCACATGTAAACCAACATGGAAGAGAAGGTGTGAGCCATATGACAACGAATTGCGTGGCGAATTATGTTTATTCACTGGTCGACCCGCAACCGACAATTTATAATGCGCCCCATTAGAAAAATTCATCGTCGGCCGATTCCATGTCTCGTCGTTTACCTCCGCTCAATGCACTGAAAGCGTTTGAAGCCGCGGCTCGTCACTTGAGCTTTACCCGCGCAGCAGAAGAGCTGTTCGTGACCCAGGCAGCCATCAGCCACCAGATCAAGGCGCTGGAGGAGTATCTCGGCATCAAGCTGTTTCGCCGCAAGAATCGCTCCCTGCTACTGACCGAGGAGGGGCAGAGCTACTTCCTCGATATCAAGGACATCTTTGCCTCCATCTCCGAGGCGACTGACAAGCTGCTGGCCCGCAGCGCCAAGGGGGCGCTCACCGTCTCCCTGCAGCCGAGCTTCGCCATCCAGTGGCTGGTGCCCCGCCTGGTCAAGTTCAGCGAACGCCACCCGGACATCGATGTGCGGATCAAGGCGGTGGACATGGACGAGGGCTCCCTCACCGACGACGTGGACGTGGCCATCTACTACGGCCGCGGCAACTGGCCGGGGCTGCGCTCGGACAAGCTGCACACCGAGTACCTGATCCCGGTCTGCTCCCCCCTGCTGCTGACCGGCCCCAAGCCCCTGCGCACCCCGGACGATCTGACCCGTCACACCCTGCTGCACGACACCTCCCGGCGCGACTGGAAGGCCTGGTTCCGCCAGCTCGATATCGACGCGCCCAATGTCAATCAGGGGCCCATCTTCAGCCACTCCACCATGGTGATCCAGGCGGCGATCCACGGTCAGGGGGTGGCGCTCGGCCACAGCGTGCTGGCCCAGCCGGAGATCGAGGCGGGGCGTCTCATCTGCCCGTTCGAGCAGGTGCTGGTGAGCAAGAACGCTTTCTATCTGGTGTGTCAGGAGCAGCAGTCCGATCAGGGCAAGATAGTGGCTTTTCGCGACTGGATGCTGGAACTGGTGGAGCAGGAAGAGGCCCGCAGGCGTGCCCGCCTTGCCGATGCCTGAGGAGTTGACCTGGTGACTGACCTGACAAGAGAGGGGGCGAGTGACGCCCCCGTTCGCATTCTGCTGGCCCACGGCGCGGGGGCGGGCATGGAGCACAGCTTCCTGGCCGAGTTGTCGCGACTGCTGGCGGGGCCGGAGATCGAGGTGGTGCGCTTCAACTTCCCCTACATGACCAAACGGGCTCAGGACGGCAAACGCAGGCCGCCGGACAGACAACCCGTGCTGCTCGCCCACTGGCGCGAGATGGTGCGTCAGTTTGCCCATCCCCGGCTGTTTCTGGCGGGCAAGTCCATGGGGGGAAGGATGGCGGCCGAGCTGTTTTGCGAGGGGGGCGACGAGATGGATGCTGCAGGATTGATCGTTCTCGGGTATCCTTTCCACCCCCCGGCCAAGCCCGACGCATGGCGGGGCGAGGTGCTCAAGCTGATCACGACGCCCACGCTGCTGCTGCAGGGGGAGCGCGATACCTTCGGTTCCCGCGCCGAGCTGGCCGATTTCCCCTTCTCACCCGCCGTATCGGTCCACTGGCTGACCGACGGGGATCATGGTTTCAAACCGAGAAAGGCGAGCGGCATGAGCGAGCAGGAGAACCTGCGACTGGCTGCGGAGCGGATCAAGGATTTTATCGCGGCGGTGGGCCGCTCCTGACCATCTCGAGCGGGTCGAGAGAAGAAGCGTGCAAGGAGAGAAGATGCAGATCCAACGACATTGGCTGGTGCTGGCGGGCTTCTTCGGCCTGACGGCCACCATGCTCGGGGCCTACGGCGCTCACGGGCTGGCGGCGACCGGCATTGCTCCTTCGTTGCTGGCGGCGTTCAACACCGCCGTGCAATACCAGTTTTTCCACGCCCTGGCCCTGCTGGTGCTGGGGCTGTGCGGCGTGCGCGGCAAGGTGATCACCTTCGCGGGCGCCGTCTTTGTGCTGGGGATCCTGGGATTCTCCGGCAGTATTTACGCCATGGTGCTGCTTGGCAGCAAGGGGCTGGGGCTCATCACCCCGGCCGGTGGCCTCTGTTTTATGTTGGGATGGGCGGCTCTGATGTGGGCCGGCTGTCGTCTTGGAGGAAAGAATGAATAATCTGCTGCTTTATTGCCGCCCGGGTTTTGAGAAAGAGGCGGCGGCAGAGATCACCGAGCGTGCCGGCAACATGCAGTGCTACGGCTTTGCCCGGGTCAAGGACGACAGCGGCTATGTGATCTTCGAGTTGTATGACGAGGAGCAGGCCGATCTGCTGGCGCGCAAGCTGCCGTTCCGCGAGCTTATCTTCATTCGCCAGATGCTGGTGGTGACCCACGAGCTGAAAGATCTGGAAATAAGCGATCGGGTCTCTCCCATCTTGGAGGCGGCGAGCGGTTACGCCATTTGCGGGGATCTTCGGGTGGAGACGGCCGATACCAACGAGGCGAAGGAGCTCTCCGCCTTTTGCCGCAAGTTCACCGTGCCGCTTCGCCAGGCGCTGCGCAGCAACGAGATCCTGACCAAGAAGGAGACCCCGAACCGTCCCGTGTTCCACGCCTTCTTCCTGGCCAATGACCACCTGATGCTGGGGTACTCCTACTCCTTCAACAACTCTGCCTTCCACATGGGGATCCCGCGCCTGCGATTCCCGGCCGATGCCCCGAGCCGCTCCAGCCTCAAGCTGGAAGAGGCGTTCTACGTCTTCGTGCCGAAGGAAGAGTGGGACTTGCGCCTGTGCTCCGGCCTGAAGGCCGTGGATCTTGGCGCCTGCCCGGGTGGCTGGACCTATCAGCTGGTGCGTCGTGGCATGATGGTGACGGCGGTGGACAACGGCATGATGGCCCAATCCCTGATGGACACAGGCCAGGTGAAGCACATCCGTGACGATGGTTTCGTGTGGCGGCCGAGCAAGAAGAATACCTACTGGCTGGTGTGCGACATGGTGGACAAGCCGGCGCGAGTGACCCACATGGTGGCCGACTGGTTCAGGGAGAACGACTGTCAGGAAGCCATGTTCAACCTCAAGCTGCCGATGAAGAAGCGCTACGCCGAGGCGGTGCACAACATCGAGGTGCTGCGCGGACTGCTGGCAGAGATCGATGGCGGTTTCATCATTCAGGCCAAACAGCTCTATCACGATCGCGAAGAGATCACGGTGCACGTCTACAACAAGTTCTGGGTCTCCAAGCTGTCCCCCAAGTCCTGAAGCAGCATCGGGAACAGGGCATGAAAAAACCGGACGGTGACGTCCGGTTTTTTTGTGTCTGGGTCATCAGAAGCGGTAGTCCAGACGCATCATGGACTCGTCGTCGGTGATCTTCAGCTCAATTTGCAGGGGAATGGTCTTGTCACTGGGGTTGAACTGCATCTTGACGCCATCCCCGCGAAGCTTGACCGAGGTGTTGATGCCGCCAGCGTTGAACTTGATCCTGGGCTTTTGCTTTTCGAAGGAGAGGCTGACGCTCTTCTCTGCCGTGAGGTTCAGCTTCTGATAGGGGGTGATCTGCCGATTACCGTTGCTGTCGGTGGTGATATCCACCCCCAGAGAGAGCGGCTTGGGCTGTTTGAGCAGATCGTTGGTATCCAGGGTGGATTGCCAGGTCTGCTTGGCTGGCGCCTCGTGCTGGGGAGGCGGCGTCAACCAGGCATTGTCGACTGGCCTGTCTAATGCCGTGGCACTGCTGCTGACAATCAGCAAGATGAAAGTAGCACGCATGGTGGATCTCCTTATCCCTCATATCAACATAGTATTCATCTGGCGAGGGAGGTAGGGAGGCGTTGGCATAAAACAAAGGGAGCCGAAGCTCCCTTTTAAAATCATATGGTTGGATTCTATTTATAGACGGTCGATGATGGCCTGGGTGAATTCGCTGGTGGACGCTGTGCCCCCCAGGTCACGGGTCACCCGATCACCGGACTCGATGGTCGCCCGCACGGCCTCGCGAATGCGCTCCGCTTTGTCCTGCATGCCGAGATACTCCAGCATCTGGATGGAGGCGAGGATCACCGAGGTGGGGTTGGCGATGTTCTTGCCGGCGATGTCCGGCGCAGAGCCGTGTACCGCTTCGAAGATGGCGGCCCCTTCACCGATGTTGGCGCCCGGCGCCATGCCCAGCCCCCCCACCAGACCGGCACAGAGATCCGAGAGAATGTCGCCGAACAGGTTGGTGGTGACCATCACATCGAAGCGTTCCGGGTACATCACCAGGTTCATGCAGGCGGCGTCGACGATCATCTCCTCGTTCTGGATGTCCGGGTAGCGGGCCGCGACCTGACGGGCCACTTCCAGGAACAGGCCGGAGGTGGACTTGAGGATGTTGGCCTTGTGGATGATGGTGACCTTCTTGCGTCCTTCCTGGCGCGCCAGCTCGAAGGCGAAGGTGACGATGCGCTCGGCCCCTTCCCGAGTGATGATGCTCATCGCCTCGGCGCTCTGGTTGTCATCGCTGCGCTTCTGGCCGGCACCGGAGTACATGCCTTCGGTGTTCTCGCGCACCGTGATGATGTCGATGTTGTCGTAACGGCTCTTGGTGCCCTTGAAGGAGAGGACGGGGCGCACGTTGGCGTAGAGATTGAACTTCTTGCGCAGGGAGACGTTGATGGAGGTGAAGCCGCCGCCGACCGGAGTGGTGAGCGGGCCTTTCAGGCTGACCTTGTTCTTCTCGATCAGGTCGAGGGTGGCCTGGGGCAGCAGCTCGCCATGTTTTTCCAGGGCTACCAGACCGGCGTCTGCGTATTCGTAGTCGAAGTCACAACCCGCGTGGGTCAGGATCTGGATGGCGGATTCGATGATGCTGGGGCCGATGCCGTCGCCCGGGATGACGGTAATCTTTCTTTTTGACATGAGGCGTATCCACTTCTAGGGAACAGAGGGGGAGGATTCGTCGGCTTTATACCATTTTTGCACCACATCCTCCATGTTTCTTTACATTTTACCCATTTATGTCAACAGGTACGGCCTGTCTTGGGAAATGGTGTGCTGGGGATCACGCCCCGGCATCAGGGATGGGAGGGTAGCGGATCTCCCGCAGGTTGAACCCGAGCGGGATATCGTGCTGCAGCCGGACCAGGCGTTGGGCCAGCAGGGCCTCTTCCCGGTGCTGGCGCAGCTTGAGCAGGGGTCTGGTGGCCTCCTCCCGCTCACAGGCCTCCAGCATGGCAGCCAGGTCCCCGTATTGCTGCAGCAACTGGGTGGCGGTCTTGGGGCCAATGCCGGGCACCCCCTTGATGTTGGAGCCGCTGATACCGGTCAGGGCCCAGAAGTCCACAAGCTGGGTCGGTGTAACGCCGTACTGCTGCTGGACGAAGGCGGCATCCAGCCAGCGTTTGTTGAAGTAATCCCGCACCCGGATCTGCGGGCAGATGAGCTGGCAGAACCCCTTGTCGGTGGAGATGATGGTGGCGCTGGCGCCGTGCTGGGCAATGCCGCTTGCCAGGGTGGCGATGAGATCGTCCGCCTCGTCGGTCTGGGAGAGCAGGGCATCCACACCGCACTCCCAGAAGGCGTCCTGCAGGTCGGCAAGCCCTTCTCTCAGCTCATCCGGCATGGGGGTGCGGCCCTCCTTGTAGGGGGGATAGAGCGTCTTGCGCCAGCTGTGGACCTCACCGTCAAAGACCGCGATGGCGTGGGTCGGCTCGCTGGCCGCCAGGAGCTTCTTGCAGGTGTTGATGAGGTTGGCACGGGTGGCGAGCAGGGCCTGAGCCGGGGTCAGTCCCTGCTGGCTCTGCACCGCGTGCAGTCGGCGGATGAGGTTGAGGGCATCGATGATGAGCAGGTGTGGCATGGGGCACTCCGGGCGTCGGGGATTGCCATTGTAACAATGGTGGCGTCTCCTGCTAACCCCGTAGAAGACCAGTCAATGAAAGAGGGGCCCATGGGCCCCTCCGGTGCGGTGCATTGTGATGTCCCGACTATTTGACTATCTCGTAGCAGGGAACGTACTGGCTGCCCGGCAGCTTCATGCGCTGCTGCTTGACGAAGCTTTCCAGCAATCTGTCCATCAGGTGCATCAGCTCCTTGTCGCCGTGCAGCTTGAAGGGACCCTTCTTCTCGATGGCCCTGATGCCCCCTTCCTTGACGTTGCCTGCGACGATGCCTGAGAAGGCGCGGCGCAGGTTGGCTGCCAGCAGCTGGGGTGGCTGGTTGCGATGCAGATCCAGGCTGGCCATGCTGGCGTGATCCGGCTCGAACGGCAGCTGGAACTCGGGCTCGATCCGCAGGGACCAGTTGAAGGAGTAGGCATCTCCCACCGACTTGCGGTATTCGCGGATCTTCGGCATCGCCTCCTTCATCACGCGGGCCACCTCGGGCGCATCGCCGATGATGATCCGGTAGAGACTGGTGGCGGCTTCCCCCAGGGTCGCCTTGACGAAGTCGTCGATGGCGCGGAAGTAGTCGGCGCTCTCTTTCGGGCCGGTCAGCACGATGGGGATGGGTTGGCGATCGTTGGCCGGGTGCATCATGATGCCGAGCAGGTAGAGCAGCTCCTCGGCAGTGCCGACCCCGCCCGGGAAGATGATGATGCCGTGACCCAGACGCACGAAGGCTTCCAGCCGCTTCTCGATGTCCGGCAGGATCACCAGCTCGTTGACGATGGGGTTCGGCGGTTCGGCGGCGATGATGGAAGGCTCGGTGAGACCGATGTAACGGCCGTTGCGCACCCGCTGCTTGGCGTGGCCGACGGCGGCCCCCTTCATGGGGCCCTCCATGGCACCCGGACCGCAGCCGGTACAGATGTTGAGCTCGCGCAGACCCAGCTCGCTACCCACCGCCCGGGTGTACTGGTATTCCACCTCGTTGATGGAGTGGCCGCCCCAGCAGACCACCAGGTTGGGATCGGCGCCGGGCAGGATCGCCTTGGCGTTGCGCAGGATGGCGAACACCACATTGGAGATATGGGTGGAGCTGGTCAGGTTGACCAGACGATTGGACTCGAGCTGGGTCGACACATAGAGAATGTCCCGCAGCACGGAGAACAGGTGCTCCTGGATGCCGCGGATGATCTCGCCGTCGACGAAGGCGTGCTCGGGGGCGTTGAACAGCTCGAGCTTGACCCCGCGCTCGCGCCGGATCACGTGAATATCGAAGGATTTGAAACGTTCCAGTATCTCTTTGGAACTGTCGGTATGGCTGCCGGAGTTGAGGACCGCCAGCGAGCAGTTGCGAAACAGTTGATAGATATCGCTGGAGGCCGTCTGCTTGAGGCGATCCACCTCGAGCTGGGACAGCAGGTCCATGCTGCCCACGGGATTGATGTGTGTAATCATAATTTCCCCTTTCACTCGCTTGTTATCGTTGTGCTTTCCCTGGGGAGAAAACGGGATGCTTTGGCATCCCTCGGGTTCGATAGTAGAGGCAAGGGGGTGGGCAGGGGAATAGGGGGACTGTGCGTTTGCCGCTTTTTTAGCCGCCCCTCAAAGCGGATTCAGGCGAGATTGACCTGATCCCGGCCGGAGTGCTTGGAACTGTAAAGCGCCTTGTCGGCGCGCTCGAACGCATCCGTGGTATGGTCGCCGGTCCGAAACAGGGTGGCACCGATGGAGATGGTGATCTCGACCCTGGCATCGCGAAAGCGGAACGGGATGCTCTTGATGGTCTGACGCAGGTTCTCCAGCGGCTTCTGGTACTTGTCCGGATTGATGTTCGGCAGCAGGACCACGAACTCCTCACCGCCAAAGCGGGCGATGAAGTCGGTGTCGCGCAAGGCGTTCTGCAGGGCCTTGGCAACCACCTTCAATGCCTTGTCGCCGGCCATGTGGCCGTAATTGTCATTGATGTGCTTGAAGTGGTCGATGTCGATGATGGCCAGGCACAGGGGGGTGCCATAGCGTAGCCAGCGTTTGTATTCGAGCTCGAGCCGCTCGTCCAGGGCCGCCCGGTTGTGTACCTGGGTCAGGCTGTCGAGGAAGAGCTTGTGTTTCTGGATGCTGAGCCGCTTCTTGTACTCGGCGGTCTCGTCCTTCATCAACCTGAGCTTGGCTTCCATGTTGGAGAGGTGGGTGAGCAGGTGGCGCTCGCGGTTGGCCATCTCCTCCCGCTCCTGCTGCAGCCGGCGGATGGTGTCCAGATGCCCAGAAATGGCGCCCCTGAGTATCTGTGGCGAGTCATGGGCTGCCATGGCGCGATCGATGGCGGCGAGTTCCCGCTCCAGCGCCTGTCCGCTGAGATGGGCGGCATTTTGCAGCGCCCGCCCTTCATCCAGGGATTCGGTAAAGCTGTAATGGACCGAGGAGAGACTCTCGTTCAGGGTGCTGAGAAACGCCTGGGAGGCTTTGCGCTCTTCCCGGGTACCCTCGATGATGAGTTCGATGATCTGCAGGCAGACTTCGGCCAGCAGGGCAGGGGTGATGCCCCCGAGCAACTGGCGGCGGATGTCTGCGAGGCTCTCGCCCACGGCGCCGGCAAAGTCGAGCTCGGTGATGAGACGCTGCAACTCGTCTGAAATCTGGGCATGTGCCTTGATGTCAAAGGAGTCGGTAGGGGCCGGGCTGGAGAGCTCGGTGGGGATCTCCGCCGAAGGGGGGATCAGCGGCTTGCGCGGCAGCAGCTGGATCTTGATCGCCTGCTGGTAGAACTCCAGCAGCCGGATCACCTTCTTCTGGTGATCGCCGATGCCGTAACTCTCCGGGCTGGCGAGAAACTCCTTGAGGGCGCGGCGGGTATCTTCCGGAAACCCCTTGATGGTTTTGAGCTGTTTGCTGCCGAGATCGATGGCTGCCCGGGTCAGGCTGATGGACTCTTCCATGGTGTGGCTGTGCTGCTGCAACAGCTTCTCGATGGCGATCAGATCGGCATCGATGGAGGTGAGCGGAGGGTTGCCTTCAAGTTTCTGCTTGAGCTTGGCGAGCCGGTTGTCGAGCTCGCGATCGTGGCCGCGACAGGCTTGCATCAACTTGCCGATGAACTGGATACTGCGGGTGCGTTCGGCATCGGAGAAGCTCGCCATGCCGTCAAGCTCCTGCTGTTTCTGCTGGAGGGATTCCCTGAGTCTTGCCAGTTGTCCTGTTACGGCAGCCATATCATTCATTCTTCAGGTCGCCCTGTTGTCATTATCGTTTTTGTTTCGTCCAGCAACAGAAAGCCAATCAAAGACCCCGTTGAGTACCTTTTTGTCACGGATTGTCCGCAACCTTCGTCCGTGAAAGCGCAAGCCAGTTAACCCATTGCTTTTCATGAGAAGAATTTACTTTTACCAGTCCCTTGTCAATTGCCATCAAGCAGCATTGCCACACATCTCCGTTAAAAAATGCGGCCTGCTGGCAATCGATGGCGGCCAGCTCAAGCCAGACGCTCTGCTGGCATTTTTCGCTGAGCTGAATGGCACCCGAGAGGGCCAGGTAGCAGAGATCGAACAGGCCGTGGTGATCGAGGGCCATGGCCGCCTTGGGCAGGAAGGGATGGCTGACGATGCCGAGGCTGATGCGCCTGTCCAGCGGGTGCTCGCAGGGGAAGGCTGCCAGGGTGTCGAGCAGGGTCTGGGCCAGCTGATGCAACTGGGCCACGTGGCGCTGGGGCACCACATAGAGCAGGTGGCCTTCGCGCAGGTCGTAGATGCGGCCATCCTGCGGGGTCAGTTCGTTGACGTAACGGCCGAAGGCCTGCTCTATCTCGCGGCTGACCTGATAGCCGTGCTGCTCCAGGCTGTTGATCAGGAAGGGAACCCGGAACAGCAGGTAGTGCAGCTTGTCGTCAAATTCGCTGGTGGGGCGTTCGCTCAGGTACCAGCGCTCGGATTTTTGCTGGCGCTTGGCCATCTCCCGCGGCCAGCGGCTCATCAGTCGCTGCCAGTTGGCCAGGCCGCTGCGCGGCTCTACCTGCAGGGCTTCTCCCAGCTGTTTGGCATGAAGGCGCGCGACCCGCAGTTTCAGCCAGAGGGTGAAAAACAAATAGATGAAGAGTGCCAGCAGCAGCCCGGTGCTGACGCTGGTCCAGAGGTATCGCTCCTGCTGGTGCTGGCTGACGTCGAGTTGCTGTTCCAGCTCCTTGACCTGTTGCACACGCTCCACCTGGGCGTAGTTGTCGCGCACCGCCTCCTGCTCCAGCGCCAGCTGTTGCTGGCGAACCAGTTCGCTGCGCTGGTGGTAATTCTTGTAGCTCTCCAGGGCCTGCTGGAGGTAACCCTTCTGCTCATAGGCGACGGAGAGCAGGCGGAAGATCTCGAATTGGCGCCGGATGTCCCCAATCCGGTTGGCCAGGGTGAGAGCGTTCTCCAACTGCAGGATGGCGATGCCCGCCTCCTGCTGCTTGAGGTGCAACTCTCCCAGCAACAGCAGGGTGTCGATGAGCGACTCCTTGTCATCCCCCAGCTCATGGGACTGGCGTGCGGCGTTCAGGTAGTTTCGCGCCAGGTTGAGGTTGCCGGTCTGCAGGTAGGTCTTGCCTATCTCGAACTTGAGATGGGCGATGCGGGTGCGGTTGCTGCTCTCGTCCAGCAGGTCGAGAGCATTGAAGAAATAGACCAGCGCCATGTTCATCTCGCCCTGATCCCGGTTGAGACGGGCGAGCACGATCAGGGCGTCGCTCAGCATGGAGGAATTGCCGAGGGCATGAAAATAGTTGGCCGCCTCGCTGGCGTATTGCAGCGCTTTTTGTGGCTCCTGCTCTTCCTGATAGAGGCTGACCATCTGGTTCGAGAGCAGGCCGAGGAAGAGGGGATCCTGCAGGGGTTTGGCTTGCTGTTGTGCTTCGATGTATTCCCCCAGTGCAAGCTGGGGCTGACCCAGCGCCTGATAGAGATCCCCGCCCACGGCGCTGGTCCAGGCCCTGGCCAGAGGCTGTTTGGCGTGTTCCGCCCATTTGCGGGTCTCGGCCAGCTGCTGTTTGGCGAGATCGAATTGCCGCTCCTCTACGCTGGCGTTGACGCGTAGCAGACGGCTGTAGACCTGCAACTGGCTCTCCTTGAGGTCGGGATTGGCCAGCAGTTTGTCGAGTTTGTCGAGCAGGGGGGACGCGGCGCCATGGGTATGCTGTTGCAGATTGCGGCTTCGAACCAGCAGATAGAGCCCATGGGCCTGCAGCTCGAACTGCTGCTCTTTCTCGGCCATGGCGATGCCCTGCTCAAAGGACTCCTGTGCCTGGGTGAACTGCCCTAGCTGCTGCAGACACTCCCCCTTGAGCAGATAGGCGCCCGTGGTCTGGGTGGCGGTACCGTAGTTCAGCATCGGCTCGCGATAGCCGTACTCCTGACGGTTGCTGATGATCTGCTTGGGATTGTTGGCCGTGCGTTCGAGGAAGGAGGTGGCAATCTGGGCACATCTGGCGGGATCGGTCAGCACCAGGGTCTGGGCCTGCTGCAGGTCGATGGACAACTGCTCCTTGGCCAGATCCAGATCAGGAGCCGACAAGGAGGACATCATCATTGCCAGAAAAAACAGTTGATTCATTGGATTAAGAACGGCACGGAGGTGCAGGCATGTTATCCAAGCCCACCCCCGCCCGTCCAGAGTTTACTGAGGTGATGCGCAGCGGGCCGCAGCCCGCAGGATGGCGGCGCCGGTGATTACTGGCGAATGAGGCGCAGGTTCGCCGGAACCGGCTCCCAGTCGCTGCGGAAAGGGTTGATGTCCAGGCCGCCGCGGCGGGTGTAACGGGCATGGACGGTCAGTTGTTCCGGGGCGCAGAAGTGTTTGAGATCGGTAAAGATGCGCTCGATGCACTGCTCGTGGAACTCGTTGTGCTGGCGGAACGAGATGAGGTAGCGCAACAGCTTCTCCCGGTCGAGGCGCGGGCCGCGATAGTGGATCACCACGGATCCCCAGTCCGGCTGGCTGGTCACTAGGCAGTTGGACTTGAGCAGGTGGCTGTGCAGGGTCTCCTCCACGATCTCGCGACCGGCGGCCCCTTGCAGCAGGGTCTCGTCAAACTCGTAGCCATCCACCTCGATATCCAGGTTGTCGATGCACTCACCGGGCAGCTGGGCTATCTGGTGGGTGGCCTGGTCGAGGGTGAAGAGGGTGACGCTCACCGGGGCACCAGCGCAGCCACTCAGGTCCTGAACCAGCAGCGCTTGCACCGCCTCCAGGGAGTCGCAACGGGTCTGGTTGAAGGAGTTCAGGTAAAGCTTGAACGACTTGGACTCGATGAGATTCGGGCTGGTGGCCGGCACAAAGACCTCCCCGATGGCAACCACGGGCTTGCCTTTGGCATTGAGCCAGGAGAGTTCATACAGGGTCCAGACGTCGCTCCCCTGGAAGGGCAGTTCACCTCTCAGGCCAAGATCGTCGCGGTTCAGGCTGCGTGGCACGGGCTGCAGCAGACTCGGGGTGTACTGGCTGATGTAGGCTGACTGCTGCCCCAGGCTCAGGCCTTGCAGCGCACTGGCGCCGGCGTATCTCTCTTGTTTGCTCATGCTGGTTTGCTCACGCTTGTCTGATAAAGGGTTTGATGGTGCAATGGCCCGATTTTTCGATCAGGTACTTGCGGCCATCAGAGGCCGCTATTGTGGGGAATATCGATGTCGGATCAAGTCCTGTCTGCCCTGGAGCAGTTCTTTTTACGCTGGCAGCGCGATGGCGAAGGAAGGCGGGGGCTGCCCCTGTGTGACTGGGAGGCCGACTGGCGCTCTCCTTGCGAGCTGGATGAACCCAGGGAGGGTCGGGTAGCCTGGCGTCCGTTCCAGCGGGAGCAGGCAGCCGACTTCACGGCCATGGCGAACGCCCTGGAGCTGACGCTGCATCCCAGCGCCATCGCCCTGTTTGGCCACTGGTTCAGCCGCCCTCTGTCCTGCTCTTTCAAGGGGTTGCGCATCGAACTCATCCTGCCGTGGAACGATGCCGATCTGGATCTGCTCAAGGAGAACCTCATCGGCCACCTGCTGATGCTGCGCAAGTTGAAGCGATCCCCTTCACTCTTCATTGCCACGACCCGCAACGAGATGACGCTGGTGTCCCTCGATAACGCGAGCGGCCAGGTGTGGCTGGAGTGGCTGGACTCCGGGCGGCGCCTGACGCTGGCTCCCTCGTTGCCGGCCTTTCTGGCGCGACTGGAAACCTTGCCCCAGTGATGCCCCAAAAGAGAGGGCCTTGCCACCTGGCAAGGCCCTCTCTTTTTATGGCGCCATTGTGCGCGGTAGGCTCCTACTCCTTGAAGTCCCAGGAGAGGTTGGACACCAGCCTGCAAGGCTCGCACCTGAAGTCGAAGATCTCGTGCAGGGGGGCGGCCAGCGCCCATGGGCCACCACAGCCAGGGCAGGGGCGAGCCCGCTCTTCGGCGGCGCTCAGGCCGCCTACCCGGTAGAGATAGTAATAGGTGGGAATGCCGCTCAGGAGCTCCAGCCGTCTGGCGAGATCGCTGCCCCGGCGATGAAGGCGGCTGCCCACCTCGCCGATTTCGTGCAGGGCGGCGTGTTCGGCGATGGAGCCGTTCATCTGCAACTGATCGCAGGCTTCCCAATCTTCCTGCCACTTGATGATCTGCTTGTGGTCACCGTTGGCGACGGCGGGCAGCCGATAGAGCGGGATAGGAGCGAAGTGGTCGCCGCAGCGCAGGGGAGAGCAACTGTGCAGGAAGCTGGTGTAGAGCAGCATCCAGCTGGGGCGCTCTCCCTGCTCTGCGCACGGGTCCGTACTGTCCGAGAGCAGATCCGCCCCTTGCAGGTGGAGTTTGGGGGCGAGCAGGCCCGCCTGGTGCAGACCTTGCTCGGCAAGGGCGACCAGCTCGCTCTGGTTGTCAGGGTGCAGGCTGTCCTGCTCCGGGCAGACCACCCGGCTGACGAAATAGCCTTCGTGCATGCTGGTGGGAAACTCCCGCCCCAGGATCTGACCCTGATAGCGCAGCATGTCGAGGTAGTGGACGATGGCCCGTTCGGCCTCCCCGAGGGAGGTATCGCGGTAGCACTCAAAGGTGAGTTCGAGGATATACATGGCGATGGGTCAATCCGGCTTCTGGTTGAGCAGCAGATCGGTGAGGCGATCGACCTTCTGCTCCAGCCGGGCGAGCTGTTCGCTCAGTTGCTGAAGAGTGACGCTTTCCGTGGCCAAGGGGGGCGCCTCGGGGGTACTGGCGGGGGCGGGCGCTGTCGACGCGGGCTGGGGTTGTTGCTTCCACTGGCTCAACACCTTGAGCAGCTCGGCCATGGGCACGGGATGGCTGAGGCGGGCCTTGACCATGGCGGTAGAAGGGGTGATCCCCCTGGCACTGAGTTCGTTGGCTATCTGGATGATCTCTTGGGCTGACATCTTGGCTCCTGCACGGCCGTCTTGCTGCGGGTGGATAGTGGCACAGAGCTTAATCAAAGCCTGTCCATCAGGAAAGCGGAGCGAAGGGCGTGGGTGGCGAGAGGGAGGGGATTGGCGGCTCCGCGTCTACCCAACGCTGGCCGCCGGGAGTGCGGGGATCAGGTCCCCTGGCGCAGCATCACATCCAGCTGGTCGATGGCTTCCGCCCAGTCGGCGTCGTGGCTGAGGGCATCGCGCAGAAAGCCTGCCTGGGAAGGCGTCCAGAACGGCGCGTCGGGCAACTGGGTATGGCGATCGATGGGATGGTTGCGGATAAAACGCTGCTGGCTGATGTCGTCACTGGCCAGCCCCAGCTGGGCAAACAGGGCGGCCATGTCATGGGTGAGCAATTCCATGTCGGTACTCCTTGGAAGGGGGCTGTGGAAGAGTATAGCCAGCCCCCGTGCTCTCAAATCTAGGAGGGGAGACGATGGGGTGGCAGCTCGACACCGGCGACATGCAGCCCCTGCATGCAGAGCTGTCCCTGATAATGGCTCTCTCCGTCGCTGGAGAACTCGAACTGGTAGTAGGTGAGCAGGCGCAGGGGCTTGTGCCCCAGGGCGCGGTGTGTCCGCGCCAGCGACAGCAGTTGCAGGTCGTGGTGCTGGCAGTAGCGGCGCATGTATTGCCAGGCCAGCTCCGCCTGGCGGCGCTGTTGCCAGAAGGCCCAGCCAACGAGGCCGAGCAGCAAGATCCCAAGCATTTCTCCCATCAGCGGGTTCCTTCTGTGATATGTGTGGGGCCCTGTTCACCCCAGGCAACAGGGCCGTCGTGCCGGGCCTAGGTGGCAGCGAACAGGCGACCGATGGCCAGACCCAAGGCCTCGCTGCGTTCGGGGTCACGCAGTTTTGCCAGCATATCATTGCGCAAGGCCGGTAGCGTGACGAGCTCGGCAAATACCTGGTTGAAGAACTGGGTGGGTTGCAGGGCGAGCTGCTCCAGAAACAGGCCGAGCAGTTCGGGGTGTTTCAGATCGGGCCAGAGGCGGCCAGCGATGGCGAGGAGCAGGGAGGGACTTGGCCGGGTTTGCAGCAGGGTCAACAGCTTGTTGGTGCGCAGTCCGTTGCCCGGGCAGGAGGCCAGTGCCCGGCACAGATAGGCCAGGGTTTCGGGGTCAGGCTCGGCGCACTCCTGCTCCTTGCCGATGCGCTCCAGCAATGCGCCTTGCAGGGCAGGGGGCAGGGGGGCGTTCTCCAGGCTCTGGCACAGGGCGTAAAGAGGGGCCTGCGGCAGCATGGGCAAGGCCTTGCAGACCAGTGCCAGGTTGCGTTCAACCTGCAGCCGCTCCGCGAGATCTGCAAACCCTTGCAGTCCCAGTGCCTGCCACCCCTCTTCCCCCGGCGCCGCCAGATAGTGGCAGAGGGCCTCGTAGTAAGCGGAAGGGGCTTGTTCCAGCTGGCGGGCCAGCTTGGCGTGCACACTGGCCATCTTGGCCTCGGCCGGACGGAAGGTGTAGGGGTTGTCCGCCAGACGCTGGGCCTTCTCTTCGTCCAGTTCACCGGTGAGCTTGTAGCCCAGAGTCTCTACCACCTGATCCATGAAATGCTTGGGGCCGCTGGAGATGAGCAGGCCGCGTTCATCGAGGGCGAACTTGAGGAACCAGAGGTAGTGCCTGGATTCGGTTGGCTGGAAGAAGTGCACGCCGAGCCAGGCGTGCTGCTGTAACGGCCAGGGGTAGGGCTCCTGCTGCTGCTCGATGCGCACGAAGAGGTCGCTGGGGAGCGGGCGCACCTGGCGGCCCAGATCGAACAGCTGGAACTGGGTATCGGCCTGGGTCAGAAACTCGGTCAGGGTGTTGATGGAAGACATGAAGAGATCCCGCTTGAAGATAATGCGGGCGATTATAAGGGGGCTGCACCAGATAGCCAGAGGCGGTGATGCAGGGTATGAAGGTGACGGTAACATGGCAGCCATTGCGGGGTCGGTGTATAGTAGCGCCCCTTTTTGATGGCCGTATTGAGTGGGGCCCCGTCGCAGACCGGGCCCGCGATGAGGAAGTGAGCGAGATGAATCAATATCTGCTGGTTGCCGGTCTGCTGGGAGAGCTGACTGCCGAGTTGCAACGTCTGGAACGCTGGCAAGCCGACCATCCGGGGAGCGAGGCGCTGGCAAGCGAGCTGCCGTTTTGTGTCGATACCCTGAGTTTCGATCAATGGCTGCAGTTCGTGCTGATCCCGCGTATGGAGCAACTGGTGCTGCTGCAGGCTCCGCTGCCGACCAGCGTCTCCCTCTATCCCATGGCAAGTGAGGTCTATAAAGAGGAGCTGGCGGAGGTCGAGGCCCTGCTTCGTCTGATCGCCCGTTTCGATCTGCTGCTCTCCGGCAAAGTGGTCGAACAATGATGGACGAGCAGACCCGGACAGCGGATGCCTTGCAGCCAACTCTGCTCTATCAGGATGACTGGCTGGTGGCGGTGAACAAACCGTCCGGTCTCCTGGTGCACCGCAGTTGGCTCGACAAGGCCGAAACCCGTTTCGCCATGCAGATGACCCGGGATCTGATCGGGGGTCGTCATGTCTACCCCGTGCACCGACTGGACAGGCCCACTTCGGGTGTGCTGCTGTTTGCTCTCGATCCTGCCGTGGCCCGTACCCTGACCGAGGCCTTTGCTGCCCGTCAGATCCACAAGGAGTACCTGGCACTGGTGCGGGGATGGGCCCCCGAAGAGGGGCTCATCGACTATCCGCTCAAGGAGCAGCTGGACAAGATTGCCGATGCCTTCAGCGACCCGGATCGCCCCGCCCAGGAGGCGGTGACCGCGTTTCGTCGTCTGCATCAGGTCGAGTTGCCCTTCGCCGTCTCCAAGAAGCATCCCACCAGTCGCTACAGCCTGGTCCGCCTCTTTCCCAAGACGGGGCGCAAGCACCAGCTGCGCCGCCATCTGGATCACCTGTTCCACCCCATCGTCGGTGATACCACCCACGGGGATGGCCGACACAACCGCTTCTTTCGCGAGCACTACGGGTGCGACCGCCTGCTGCTGATCGCGCACCGTCTGAGCTTCGAGCATCCGGTGCTCAAGGTGCCGATGCGGATCCAGGCGCCCCTGGGCCCCGAGGTGCTGGGTCTGTTCGCCCGTCTGGGCTGGCCTGCCAGCGAGCAAGACTACGGCGCCTGAGCCTCTTTCCATCTGTTGCCTCTGACCGGGCTGTGGCATGCTGTAGCCCAGGTACGTCAGAGGAATGACTTATGGCTCAACGAGATATCGCCTGCGCAATCGCGTGCCCCCCGCCTGTTCAGGGGGGCTCTTCCTACCCATCCCGGTCTTGCCGGGCCCAATGTCTGTCCCTGAGGAGTCGCTGATGGCCGAGATCGACATCCTGGTCGGCACCGTCTACGGCTCTGCCATGCTGGTGGCCGAGACCCTCTGTGACCACCTGCAAGCCGATGGCCATGTCTGCCAGATCTTCGATGACGCGGCGCTGACCGACATCGATGCCTCCCGCGTTCTGCTCATCGTGACCGCCACCACGGGGCAGGGGGATATACCGCCCAATTTGCAGTCCTTTGCCAGTGCTCTGGCCGATCGTGCTCCTTATATGAAGGGATGGCGCTATGCCCTCATCGCCATGGGAGACAGCAGCTATGAACACTTCTGCGGAGCGGGGCGATCGCTGGATGCCCTGTTGCAGGAGCTGGCTGCCGAGCCACTGGTTGTGCACCTGGAAATCGATGCGACGGTAGAAGATGAGCCTGAAGTGGCGGCGCTGGCCTGGTTGAAAACCTGGGAAAATAGACTGTAGCCAGACCCTTCTCCCCGAGAATAAATTCACCTCCGTGAGTGTGCTGTCGGGGGGGGGGTTATTTTTGGGGCGTCACGCCTCAGCCCCCAAATATATCCTCTCTTTCGTCCGGTTATTTTTCTCGCCAATGATGATAAGCGATTGGCCATATTCATCATCAACCACGACAAATTGAAAAATTAAAAGTTCCGCATTGAAAGCGATTTCAGTCATGTTTTTGCTACTGCGACATGGATTTATCACTTAACTCTCGTTGCAAATTAATATTTGAAAGCGCTTTCTTTAGTTATTGTTTTTCTTTTTTGTGCTTATCTTGGGTGGTTGGTGCCAAAAAATGAAAATTCATTGACATTTTGTGGCTGTGGCTGTCGGTGGCGTGCGATTTGTCATCGTTTTGTGAATCAGCTCATGTTTGCAGGGAATTTGGGTACCTATAATCGACCTCGGTTATCACCAAAACGTTTTTCCGGTGATAAGAACTTGAATATCAGGATCACACTCCTCTCAGCGGGAATAAGGAAAATGAAAATGAAAGCAAAGTGGCTCCCGATCGCTGCAGCAGTAACCGCAGCCCTGGCTTCCCAAGCCGCCTTCGCCGTTGATTTCCACGGCTACATGCGTTCCGGTGTCGGTACTTCCGATAACGGCAGCCTGCAAACCTATTCCAAGGCGAAAGTCGGTCGTCTGGGCAATGAAGCCGAGACCTACGGCGAAGTCCAGCTAGGTCAAGAGGCTTACAACAAGGACGGCAAGTCTTTCTACGTAGACTCCATGTTTGCAATGGTTTCTGGTCAGCAAGGTCGCGACTGGGAAAGCACTAGCGGTAGTGATGCCGACTTTGCCCTGCGCCAATTCAACGTCCAGGCCAAAGGCGTGCTGGGCTTCGCGCCGGAAGCCACTCTGTGGGCCGGTAAGCGTTACTATCAACGTCACGACATCCACATCTCCGACTTCTACTACTGGGATGTGTCTGGTGCCGGTGCTGGTGTAGAAAATATCCAGGCTGGTCCGGGCAAGCTCTCTTTTGCATGGCTGCGTAACGACCCGTGGGATGATTACGATCAGTTTGTAGGTGGTGTTGGTGTCGACAAGCGTGTTGATACGGACGTACTGGACCTGCGTTATGCCGGTATCCCGCTGTGGAAAGACGGCTCCCTGGAGCTGGGATATGACTACGCCCGCGGTAACCTGACCGATGAGCAGAAAGCGGCTCTGGGCAGCAAAGATTACGAGAAAAACGGCCACATGCTGACCGCCGAGCTGACCCAATCCATGCTGGGTGGCTTCAACAAGACCGTGGTTCAGTATTTCGCCGACGGTTATGCCGCTCAGGCTGTTGACTACGGTAGCGGTTCTGGCAGCGGCCTGAGCCAATCTGCCGCCAAGGGCGATGGCTGGCGCTTCATCAACTGGGGCGTGCTGCCCGTTGGCGATAAGGTCGAGTTCGGTCATCAGCTGGTTTACGGTACTGCCAGTGATATCGACAATGACAGCGCTGACAAAGACACCTTCTCCGTTGTCGTTCGCCCGATGTACAAGTGGAATGACACCATGAAGACCATCGCCGAGCTTGGCTATCACCATGACAGCTACAAGCCGAACAATGGCACCGAAACCAGCACCATCGGTAAGAAATACACCCTGGCTCAGGCCTGGTCCGCTGGCTCCAGCTTCTGGGCCCGCCCGGAAATCCGCGTATATGCTTCCTACCTGGATTCTGACGGCCAGTTCCGCCCGGATGCCAATGGCGTGAAGCAGGACGACTCCTGGAACTTCGGTGTTCAAGCTGAAGCTTGGTGGTAATCTGTTGACGTCATGACTGCAAGTGCCCCCGCATGACGGGGGCTCTTTTTTTACAACACGTTTCTTAGGGTCACGCGATGAGATATTCCAGATTAGCCTTGACTGTATTCTGTTCTGTTGTGCTGGGTGGGTGCGCCACGTTGGAAACGACGGTAGCGCCGACTCAGGAGTTCAAGTCCATCATGGGAAATCGCGACGTTGCGATGAGCCAATTGGCTACGGTTGGCAGCTGCTGTCACGATGTCTCCAGTCTGCCGTTCCAGGACATACAACCGGGCGCAACTAAGCTTATCCCCATTGATGGCAGCTCCCCCGTTTACGCTTTCAGCGAAGGGAAAAGCCACTTTGCCGCCTTCCGGTTGCCGGTCAACTCCGGTGACCTGCGCATCACGGTTGATGGCTTGATCGACAAATCGCTGTTCAACCCGACCGTCTTGATGCTGGATTCCAAATTCAATGTGACCCGCAAGTTGGGCAGCGACGTGTTCAAGTACGAGCCTGCACGCATGCTGCAAGGGGATCGCATGGAAGCCGTGTTTACCGTGGATCGCTCCTATGTTGGTAACCCCAATAACGAAAGTTACATGGTGATCTACACAGACCAGAGCGGTCTGGACAAAACAACCACCATCCTTAGCCCTTCCAAGCTGATGACCAAGTCGCTGGGGGTGGTTGATTATGGTGAAAAAGACCCCGTCATTCCGCACTCCCCCTGGGGCGTGGTCAGCCTCTCTGTGGAGGACTTGAGTGGTGTCAAAACCGAGAGCAACTATTACAAGCCTGTCTATCAGGATGTGATTGATGCCAACACCCCGGTAGTCAACACGGCACCAAACAAGCTTGTCGTGCCCCTGGCGACCGCCGGCGCAGTCAAGAGCAGTGCCCCCATGCTGAGCGAAACCGAGGCCTTCTATCAATCCCAGATCGAAAAAGCGGTGAAAGCCGGTGATATCGACAAGGCGATGCAACTGGTCAGCGAGGCGGAGCGGGCCGGTTCGACCAAGGCGAAATCGATCTTTATTGATGCGGTGAAGCGTTCCCAAAAGGGCTGAATATTGCCCGGTCTTTAAAATATAATATTTATTTGAGGCCTCCCTTGTTGGAGGCCTTTTTAATCGGTAGACTAAAATAGAAAAAACAGCAAATGGTTACATTAAGTTACAGTGTGTTTCGTTGGGTATTGGTTTGATTGGCTAAAATACAATGCGAAACAGCACTTTTCATATTTATGGTTTAGCATGAAGATGCCGAAATATATCCGTAATTAGCCGAAAATTCCCGCCGAAATTATCTTGTGATCTCCCCTCCAAATTTTTTATTCGCTTACCCCTGATGGAAGATATTTGCGATCTGCTGGGTTATATTCAGCTGGTCAAAATAAACAAACCCGCGTCGAATTCATGCCGATGAGAGATGATGTTGATGATCGTCTATAAATTGGACTGAAGCGTCTACGGTAAGACATTCCATTCAGGAGCGCACACATGTTAAAAAATGCTTTCTCTAATCTGCAAAAGGTCGGTAAGGCGCTGATGCTGCCCGTATCGGTCTTGCCCGTTGCAGGTATTCTGCTGGGGGTGGGTGCTGCCCACTTCAGCTGGTTGCCGGAAATCGTCTCCCAACTGATGGAGCAGGCCGGTGGTTCCGTATTCGGCCAGATGGCTCTGCTGTTCGCCGTGGGCGTCGCCCTTGGCTTCACCAATAACGACGGTGTTTCCGGCCTGTCCGCCATCGTCGGCTACGGCATCATGACCGCCACCCTGACTGTGATGGCGCCTGTGATGGGTGTCGAGAAGATCGATACCGGTGTGCTGGGTGGTATCCTCGCCGGTGGCGTGGCTGCCTGGGCGTTCAACCGCTTCTACAAGATCCAGCTGCCAGAGTACCTCGGCTTCTTCGCTGGCAAGCGCGCCGTGCCCATCATCACCGGTTTTGTTTCCATCGGTCTGGGTGTCGTGCTCTCCTTCATCTGGCCGCCTATTGGTGGTGCCATCGGTGCCTTCTCCGACTGGGCTGCCAACCAGAACCCGGTCCTGGCCTTCGGCATCTACGGCGTGGTTGAGCGCTCCCTGATCCCGTTCGGTCTGCACCACATCTGGAACGTGCCGTTCTTCTATCAGGCTGGTACCTGCGTCAACGCCGCCGGTGAAACCGTACACGGCATCATGACCTGCTTCCTGACTGCTGATGACGCTTCCCGTGCTGCCGGTAACGGCTTCGGTCAACTGGCGGGTGGCTACCTGTTCAAGATGTTTGGTCTGCCTGCTGCCGCGTTTGCCATTGCGCACTCCGCCAAGCCGGAAAACCGCGCCAAGATCGTAGGTATCATGGCTTCTGCTGCCCTGACCTCCTTCCTGACCGGTATCACCGAGCCTATCGAATTCTCCTTCCTGTTCGTGGCCCCGGTACTGTACGCCATCCACGCTCTGCTGGCAGGTCTGGCCTATGTCCTGACCAACATGCTGGGTGTCGTTCACGGTCACACCTTCTCCAACGGCTTCATCGACTTCGTGGTGCAATCTCCGCGTGCCGACAACATGCTGCTGCTGGTGGGTCTGGGTCTGGTCTACGCGGTCATCTACTACGTGGTCTTCACCGTGGTCATCCGTGCCATGAACCTGAAAACCCCGGGTCGTGAAGACGAAGCTGCCCAAGAGTCCTCTGCCGGTCAAAGCAAGGACGAGATGTCTGCTGCACTGGTCTCCGCCTTCGGTGGCAAAGAGAACATCGCCTCTCTGGACGCCTGCATCACCCGTCTGCGTGTCGGTGTGAAGGATGTGGCCAAGGTTGACCAGGCTGGTCTGAAGAAGCTGGGTGCCGCCGGTGTGGTGGTGGCGGGTTCCGGTGTACAAGCCATCTTCGGCACCAAGTCCGACAACCTGAAAACTGAAATGGACATCTGGATGAAGAGCAACTGATTGTCGCTCCAATATCCGAGTTCCGAAAAGGGAGGCGCAAGCCTCCCTTTTTGCTGGGTTGCGTTTGGTGGCGGGACATGTGCGGGGGCTTTCCTGGCGGCGCCAGCATGGTGTGACCCAATGAAAAAGGCGCCCCTGGGCGCCTTTGCTGCATCAGACCGGCTTAAAGCTTTTCGAGATCCCGTTCTATCTCGCTGATCTTGTTCTGCACCACTTTTTCCAGATGACGCAAGTCGCGCAGTATTTTCTGCTTGATGTCCGGATCGGCGGAAGGCTGGCCGCCCTGGGTCAGATTGTCCAGCTCATCCACCACGTATTTGAGGTTGGCGTTGATCTCGGTGACATCTTTGTACTCATGGGTCCCCGAGTCGACCAGCATGGTCTTGCGCTGGCGGGGGTATTTGAATTTGACGCTCTTGGCGAAGAATTCACCCTTCTGCTTCTTGAAATAGATCTTGAGGATGTCGTGGTTGGCTTCCTGGCGCAGGGTGTAGCTGTCCACCGAGGTGGGTTCCTGGATCCCCAGGCTCTTGAGATTCTCGTACATCGGGCTTCCTTGGTTTGAAACGATCCTGACCCCTCTATCTTACCCGAGTCCGGACGCCTTGCCTGTGACAGGCGCGCCAAATTCAAATTGGTGTCAAAAAGGTCTTCTTTAATCAATGAGCCAAGGGGAGGGGTGAACGCCTTGCCAGCACTGCCATAAGCGGTATCGTCTCATGGGGGGTGCAGTGCTGGTGGGGCAGGGGAGTTGGCGTCCACCCATGAGAGCGGGCATGAAAAAGGGCACCAGAGGTGCCCTTGATGACATCGGCGTGGATTACTCGTCGATGGAGCGCAGCAGGGCGTTGATGCCGACCTTGGCGCGGGTCTTGGCATCCACCTTCTTGACGATGACGGCGGCGTAGAGGCTGTACTTGCCGCACTTGGAGGGCAGGGAGCCGGAAACGACCACGGAGCCGGCCGGGACGCGGCCGTAGTGGATTTCACCGGTTTCGCGGTCATAGATGCGGGTGGACTGGCCGATGAAGACCCCCATGGAGATGACGGAGCCCTCCTCGACGATCACCCCTTCCACCACCTCGGAACGGGCACCGATGAAGCAGTTGTCTTCGATGATGGTCGGGTTGGCCTGCAGTGGCTCCAGTACGCCGCCGATGCCGACGCCGCCGGAGAGGTGCACATTCTTGCCGATCTGGGCGCAGGAGCCCACGGTGGCCCAGGTGTCGACCATGGTGCCTTCATCGACGAAGGCGCCGATGTTGACGTAGGAGGGCATCAGCACGGTGTTCGGGGCGATGAAGGAGCCTTTGCGCGCGGTCGCGGGCGGCACGACGCGTACACCGGCAGCCTTGAACTGCTCTTCGGTGTAGTTGGAGAACTTCAGGGGAACCTTGTCGTAGTACTGGGCATCGTCGCCCTTGATGATGCCGTTGTCGTTGATGCGGAAGGAGAGCAGCACGGCCTTCTTCAGCCACTGGTGGACGACCCACTCGCCGGCAATCTTCTCGGCAACCCGGGCTTTGCCGGAGTCCAGCAGGTCGATGGCTTCCAGAATGGCGGCCTTGGTGGCGGCATCGACGGAGCCGGGGGTGATGGAGTCACGGCGCTCGAAGGCCGCTTCGATGGTCTGTTGCAACTGGGTCATGACAGGTTTCCTTTATAAAATTCTGTTTGTTGTATCACACTTTTCCAATCGTTTTTAAGGGCTCTCGCCGATTTCTTCAGAATTAGGGCGATTTATTGTACTTGAGTGGTCCAACCATTTGTTCTGATTGAGGAATCAATACGTCAAAAAGCCTCTTTCGAGGCTTCATCCGAGCGTGTCAGGCGCTCTCGCCAAGCGGTTCCTGGGGGTTGAGCTGATTGACCAGCCTCTCCTCGAGGGCTTGCTGCTCCTCCGGGTTCAGCGGCTCTCCGGCCAGGGTGGTGAGGCTGAAGAAGTCCTCCACCCGCTCACCGATGGTGGTGATCTTGGCGGCATGGAGGGAGAGGCCGCACTGCTGGAACACGGCACCGATACGGGCCAATAGGCCCGGAGTGTCCAGGGCCGTCAGCTCCAGCAGGGTGTGGCGGTTTTCCCCCTTGTGGGGCAGGAAGACCACCCTGGTCGGCACGCTGAACTGGCGGTGGCGTCTGGACAGGGGCTTGCTGCGCAGCACCAGCTTGCCCGGCTCCTGAAGGGCTTTCTCCAGCGCCTTCTTGATGGTGGCGGTACGGTTGGGGCTGATGGGCTCGCCGTTCGGTTCCAGTACGATGAAGGTGTCGAGCACGTAGTCGTTGCGCGAATTCATGATCTGGGCGTCGTGGATGCTGAGGTTCTTCTGATCCAGTGCCGAAGCCACGGTGGCAAAGAGGTTGGGGGTATCGCGGCAATAGATGAACACCTCGCTACCGCCCCGTATGGGATGCTTGCCGATGAGCACCAGGGGGGCCGGGTTGTCACCGTGGGCGATGATCTTGCGGCAGTGCCAGGCGATCTGCTCCGGGCTGTGGCGCAGGAAGTAATCGGCCTTGAAGTCGTTCCAGAGGGCGGTGACCGCCTCCTGTGGCACCTCGCGCTGGGTCAGGATCTGCCTGGCCTGGCGCTGGTTTTCACGGATCTTGAGGCGCATGTCCGGCGGGTTTTCCAACCCCTGGCGCAGGGCCTTTTGGGTGGCGAAGTAGAGTTCGCGCAGCAGTGTGCCCTTCCAGTCGTTCCACAGACTGTCGTTGGTGGCACAGATGTCGGCCACGGTCAGGCAATAGAGCAGGTCGAGGTGCAATTCATCCCGCACCTTCTGGGCGAAGTCGGTGACCACGTCCGGGTCGTAGATGTCGCGGCGCTGGGCGGTGACCGACATCAGCAGATGGTGGCGCACCAGCCAGGCGACCAGTCGGCTCTCGTAGCGATCCAGCCCGTGCAACTGGCAGAACTCCAGCGCATCCACGGCCCCGAGTTCGGAATGATCGCCACGCCTGCCCTTGGCGATGTCGTGGAAGAGGGCGGCGATGCTGAGCAGCTCGGGCTTGCGCAACTGGGTGAACACCTCGTGGCAGAGCGGGTGAGTCTGGCGGCTGGCCGGATTCGGGAAGCGATGGATGTTCTGCAGCAGCCTGTGGGTATGTTCGTCCACCGTGTAGGCGTGGAACATGTCGAACTGCATCTGGCCGACGATGAGGTTCCACTGGGGCAGGTAGGCCGCGAGGATCCCGTACTTGTGCATCAGGGTGAGCGGCTGGCCGATGCCGTTGGGGTGGCGCAGGAGCGCCATGAAGAGACGGCGGCACTCGGGTAGATCTTGCAGCCAGCAGTTGAGGGTGCGTCTGGCCTCGCGCAACTGGCGCAAGGTGGCGGAGTGGATGCCGGCAATCTCCGGGTGCTGGGCTATCTGGTAGAAGAGTCGCAGGATGGCGGCAGGATCCCGGCCGAACAGCTCGGAGTCCACCGCATCGATGAGGCGGCCGCGTAGCTGGAATTCGTCGCTGATGCGGCGCACGTCCATGGCGGTGTTGCCGAGAATGGCCTCGTCAAAGAGTTGCAGCAGCATCTCGTTGAGCTCGGCCACCCGCCGAACCGTCTGGTAGAAGCGCTTCATCATCTGCTCGACCGGGCCGTTGCCTTCCCCCTCGAACCCCAGCATCTGGGCCACGGTGCGCTGGCGGTCGAACAAGAGACGGTTATCCCCCTTGTTGATGGCCATGTGCAGGGCGAAGCGCACCTTCCACAGGAAGTTCTGACAGTCGAGCAGCTCCCGGTACTCGGCCCGGTTGAGAAAACCGTGGCTGGTCATCTCGAACAGGGTGGTGGCGCCGAAGTGGCGGCGGGCGACCCAGGCCAGGGTTTGGATGTCGCGAAGGCCCCCGGGATTGTTCTTGAGATCCGGCTCCAGCTTGTAGGCGGTGCCGAGAAACTGCTGGTGGCGCAGGGCCTGCTCTTCGCGTTTGGCACGAAAGAAGGCTTCGCTCGGCCAGAAGTGCTGGGGCTGGGTGGCCGCCTGCAACTGCTCGAATCCCACCAGGCGACCCGTGATGTAACGGGCCTCGATGAGGTTGGTGGCAACCGTGATGTCGTTGCGACCCTGCTCGATGCACTCGGCCACGTTGCGCACCGCCTGGCCCACCTCCAGCTTGAGATCCCACAAGAGGGTGATGAACTCGCCGATGCGAAGCCCCAGCACCTCGTCCAGTTCATCTCCTTCGTAGAGGATCAGCAGGTCGATATCGGAGTGGGGATGGAGTTCGCCGCGGCCATAGCCGCCTACCGCGATCAGGGTGAGCTCGGTCCTGTCGAAGCCGAACTTGTGCCAGAGCCTGGTCAGCAGCGCGTCCATGTATTCGGAGCGGGTGGCCACCAGTTCGATGATGTTGTCACCGGCGTCGAAGCGCTCATGCAGCCAGGCGAGAAAGCGGCTCAGATACTCCTTGCAGTTGTCACGGGTGAGCTGATCGTCTGGGAGCAGATGGGGAGAAAGCAGGCTGGCATCCATGGCATGTCACACTCTCGGTCGGGCCGGGTAAAGAGCAACCCCGGCGCGCGGCCGGGGTTGAATGTCAAACGTGGTGGATAAAACGCTCGATAGTGTCGTCGGGGCGCAGGGTCAGGACCTCGCAGCCATCCTCGGTCACCAGCAGGGTGTGCTCCCATTGGGCGGAGTCGCCGCCGTCCTTGGTGGTCACGGTCCAGCCATCCTTCGGATTGACCTTGCAGTGGTACTTCTTGCTGTTGACCATGGGCTCGATGGTGAAGCACATGCCCGCTTTCAGCTCCAGCTTGCCGCCGTTGCGGTAGTGCAGGATCTGCGGCTCTTCGTGGAACTCGGCACCGATGCCATGGCCGCAGTAGTCGCGTACCACGGAGAAGCCGGCCTGCTCGACGATGGGCTGGATGACGGCGCCGATCTCGGTGATGCACATGCCCGGGCGCACCCGCTTGATGGCGGCATAGAGGCTATCCTGGGCCACCTTGCAGAGCTGGCGGCGCAGGGGGGTGGTCTGGCCCACGATGAACATGGCGGAGGTATCGCCGTGATAACCATCCTTGATGACGGTGATGTCCAGATTGATGATGTCCCCTTCCCGCAGCTTCTTGTGGTTCGGGATGCCATGGCAGATGACATCGTTCACCGAGGTGCAGATGGACTTGGGGAAGCCGTGGTAATTGAGCGGCGCGGGGATGGCCTGCTGCACGTCGACGATGTAGTCGTGGCAGAGGGTATTCAGTTCGTCTGTGGTGACGCCCGCCTTGACGTGGGGGGCGATCATGACCAGCACGTCGGCGGCCAGCTGGCCGGCGACACGCATTTTTTCAATCTCTTCCGGTGTCTTGATTTTAATGGACATGGGATCTCTCTTGGGGCCTGATTGCGCATCCTGCCGATGCCCAACAACCAGGTAATGAAAAATAGATGCGTTTGCAATCAGGGCGAAATTTTATCCCCAACCCCCGTTTACTTCCAGTGTGATCGTCATCGCAACGTCATCAGGCGGTCGCACCATGGTCCGGGATCCATTTTTAGCACCCGGGCTGGTGGTGTCATGACCAAAGTTATGGTATAAAGCGCGCCGGAATGGGGAACTCGTGTCCTCATACCATCACCCTTACTCAACAACACACACACATCGACACATATGCCGGGGTGCCTTAACGGGTCGGTTATATGGGATGTGTGGAGGCCTAACCCCAATACAGAGGTATAAAATGGCTAAAGTTTCTATGCGCGACATGCTGCAAGCCGGCGTTCACTTCGGTCACCAGACTCGTTACTGGAACCCGAAAATGAAGTCCTACATCTTCGGCGCCCGCAGCAAAGTTCACATCATCAACCTGGAAAAAACCGTTCCGATGTTTGACGATGCCATGAACTTCATCAGCTCCGTAGCTGCCAAGAAAGGCAAGGTACTGTTCGTAGGTACCAAGCGTGCCGCGTCTGAAGCCGTCAAAGAAGCCGCTGAGCGTTGCGACCAGTTCTATGTTAACCACCGCTGGCTGGGCGGCATGCTGACCAACTGGAAAACCGTTCGTCAGTCCATCAAGCGCCTGAAAGATCTGGAAACCCAGAGCGAAGACGGTACCTTCGACAAGCTGACCAAGAAAGAGGCGCTGATGCGTACTCGCGAAATGGAAAAGCTGGAGAAGAGCCTGGGTGGTATCAAGAACATGGGCGGCCTGCCTGACGTTCTGTTCGTTGTCGATGCCGACCACGAGCACATCGCTATCAAAGAAGCCAACAACCTGGGTATCCCGGTAGTTTCCATCGTTGATACCAACTCCAACCCGGACGGCGTTGACTATGTCATCCCGGGTAACGACGACGCTATCCGTGCCGTACAGCTGTACCTGAACGCTGCTGCTGACACCGTTCTGGAAGCCCGCGAGCAGGACATCGTTGTTCAAGCCGAACAAGATGGCTTCGTTGAAGCTGAGTAATTGATAAGGACTGAAAAGCCCTTATTAACCAAGCTGATGTAATTGGTTAGCAGGGGCCCTTGTGGCCCCTGTTTCTTGTCAATTCAAGACCGAGGATACTGGACATGGCAAACATTTCTGCCGCCCTGGTAAAAGAACTGCGCGAGCGCACCGCCGCTGGCATGATGGATTGCAAAAAAGCGCTGGAAGAAGCCAACGGTGATATCGAGCTGGCTATCGAGAACATGCGTAAATCCGGTCAGGCCAAGGCCGCCAAGAAAGCTGGCCGTATCGCCGCTGAAGGTGTGATCTTCGCCCGTACCGAAGGCAACGTTGCCGTCATGATCGAGCTGAACTGCGAGACTGACTTCGTTTCCAAGGATGCCGGTTTCCTGGCCATGGGTCAGAAGATCGTCGAGATCGCTGCCACCCAGAAAATCGCTGACGTTGACGCGCTGAAAGCCGCCGACTTCGGCAACGGCGAGTCCGTCGAGCTGACCATCACCAACCTGATCGCCAAGATCGGTGAGAACATGAACCTGCGTCGCGTGATGCTGGTTGAAGGTGACAACCTGGGCACCTACGTTCACGGCTCCCGCATCGGTGTTATCACCAAGCTGGTTGGCGGTACCGACGAGCTGGCCAAAGATCTGGCCATGCACGTTGCTGCCAACAGCCCGCAATTCGTCAAACCGGAAGACGTGTCTGCCGAAGTCGTTGCCAAAGAGCGCGAAATCCAGATCGACATCGCCATCAACTCCGGCAAGCCGAAAGAGATCGCCGAGAAGATGGTTGAAGGCCGCATGAAGAAGTTCACCGGTGAGGTTTCCCTGACTGGTCAACCGTTCGTGAAAGATCCTTCCATGACCGTTGCCGAGCTGCTGAAGAAAGAAGGCGCTGACGTTGTTTCCTTCACCCGTTTCGAAGTGGGCGAAGGCATCGAGAAGCAAGAGACCGACTTCGCTGCTGAAGTAGCAGCCCAGATCGCGGCCGCTCAGAAGGCCTAATCGAACCGGTTTTTCCGTTTCCCCAGACCGCGACTTATGTCGCGGTCTTTATATGACCAGGAATCAGTGACATGAGTACCAATCCCAAGCCTGCATACAGACGTGTTCTTCTGAAGTTGAGTGGTGAAGCCCTGCAAGGATCCGAGGGTTTCGGCATTGATCCGGCGGTGCTGGAACGGATGGCCCAAGAGATCAAAGAGCTGGTTGAGCTGGGTGTTCAGGTCGGTCTGGTCATCGGTGGCGGCAACCTGTTCCGTGGTGCCGGCCTTGCCAAGGCAGGCATGAATCGCGTGGTGGGTGACCACATGGGCATGCTGGCGACCGTCATGAACGGCCTGGCCATGCGTGATGCCCTGCATCGTGCTTATGTGAATGCCCGCCTGATGTCGGCCATCTCCCTGCAAGGGGTCTGCGACTCCTACAGCTGGGCCGAAGCCATCAGCCAGCTGCGCGCCGGCAAGGTGGTGATCTTCTCTGCCGGTACCGGCAACCCCTTCTTTACCACCGACTCGGCAGCCTGCCTGCGCGGTATCGAGATCGAAGCCGACGTCGTGCTGAAAGCCACCAAGGTCGATGGCGTGTTCACCGATGACCCGGTCAAGAACCCGGATGCCGTGCTCTATCAGGAACTGAGTTATGATGAAGTTCTTGAAAAAGAACTCAAAGTGATGGATCTTGCTGCTTTTACCCTGGCCCGCGACCACGATCTGCCGATCCGGGTGTTCAACATGAACAAACCGGGCGCGCTGCGCCGCGTGATCATGGGTGAGCCGGAAGGTACCCTGATCCACCAGGCCAGCAAGTAAGGCAAGTGTGAGCCCTAGGCTCGCTTGTCCATTACGCCAGTCAACAAGATAGATACGAGCCGCCCGTCGGCTCGTTCGCCAAAAGGAAAACCACTGTGATCAACGAGATTAAAAACGACGCCAAGGACCGCATGGGCAAAAGCGTAGAGTCGCTGAAGACCCAGATGTCCAAGATCCGTACCGGCCGTGCTCACCCGAGCCTGCTCGACGGCATCCAGGTGGAGTATTACGGTGCTGCCACTCCTCTGAAGCAGTTGGCCAACGTGGTGGCAGAAGATGCCCGTACTCTCTCCATCTCCATCTTCGATCGCTCCATGATCCAGGCGGTGGAAAAAGCCATCCTGACCTCCGATCTGGGCCTGAACCCGTCCAGCAACGGCCAGACTCTGCGCGTGCCGCTGCCGCCGCTGACCGAAGAGCGTCGCCGTGATCTGACCAAGATCGTCCGTGCCGAAGCCGAAGGTGCCCGGGTTGCCATTCGCAACATCCGTCGCGATGCCAACGCCGACCTGAAAGCCCTGCTGAAAGAGAAAGAGATCTCCGAAGACGACGACCGTCGCGCCCAGGAAGAGATCCAGAAGCTGACCGATACCTTCATCAAGCTGGTGGATGACGCCCTGGTTGTGAAGGAAAAGGAGCTAATGGAAATCTAAGCCTCCGACAGGTATATTACGAGCGCCGTGTAGTGCCCCTGCACGGCGCTTTTGTCTTTGTGGGAGAAATGAATGTCGCTTTTGGCAGCGCTAGGCGATAGCGCCAGCTCGTCCTTGCCCCGTCACGTCGCCATCATCATGGATGGCAATGGTCGCTGGGCCCAGAACCGCGGCAAGATGCGGGTTTCCGGGCACAAGGCGGGCGTGAAATCCGTGCGTGAGGCCGTGGCCTTTGCCGCCCGTGCCAAGATGGAGGCGCTGACCCTGTTTGCGTTTTCCAGCGAGAACTGGCGCCGTCCGGAAGGGGAAGTCAACGCCCTGATGGAGTTGTTCATGACGGTGCTGGGTCGCGAGGTGAGCAAGTTGCACAGCAACGGCATTCGCCTTCGGGTGATTGGCGACACTGCCCGCTTCAGCGAGCGGCTGCAGGCCAAGATCGCCAAGGCCGAGGCCCTGACCGCCAACAATCAGGGATTGACCCTCAATATCGCCGCCAACTATGGCGGTCAGTGGGACATCGCCCAGGCGGCCCGGACCCTGGCACGGGCCGTGGCGGCGGGTGAACTGGATGCCGAGGCGGTCGATGAGGCGGCATTGGGTCGTCATGTCTGCATGGCTGATCTGCCCCCCGTGGATCTGTTGATCCGCACTGGCGGGGATCATCGCATCAGCAACTTTGTCCTGTGGCAGCTCGCCTATGCCGAACTCTATTTTACCCCGGTCCTGTGGCCCGATTTTGACGAGGCCGAGTTCAGTGGGGCAGTTGCCTCCTTCGTTGCTCGCGAGCGTCGCTTCGGGTGTACGGGTGAACAGATCCGGGAATTGATCGCCGCGCAACAGACCGGCTAAACCCCGCTCCCAAGAGAGAGGTTTCTTTTGCTAAAACAACGAATTATTACCGCATTACTGTTAGTACCCCTAGTGTTGGGGGCGCTGTTTTTTCTGCCGTTGAAATTCTTTGCCCTGCTCGCCGCCCTGGTCTTTCTGCTGGCCAGCCGTGAGTGGAGTGCCTTCGTCACTGCCCAGCCGCAACAGTGGTTGCCGCTGGTGTTCTGTCTGCTGCTGGGGGCCAGCCTGTTTTGGGTGCCCGTGGAGCAACTCTGGATCCCCCAACTGCATCCGCTGGTGATGGGCGTGCTCTGGACCGCTGTCAGCTGGTGGCTGCTGGGGCTGGTGCTGGTGCTGCGCTACCCGCAAAGCGCCAGGCTGTGGCGTGAATCCATCTGGCTCAAATCCCTGTTCGGTCTGGTGACCCTGGTTCCCTTCTTCTGGTCCCTGGTGGCCATTCGCGGTTACAACTTCTACCACGACCCCATGATGGGAGCCTGGATCCTGCTGTTCGTGATGGGACTGGTCTGGGCGGCAGATTCTGGCGCGTATTTTTTCGGCAAGGCGTTCGGCAAACACAAGCTGGCACCGGCCGTGAGCCCGGGTAAAACCATCGAAGGCATGCTGGGTGGGCTGTTTACCGCCAGCCTGCTGGCCATCGGCGTGACCTGGTTCATGGGCTTCGTGCCTGCCAAGATGGGCACCGTGCTGCTCTGTTCTCTGCTGGCGGTGCTGGCCTCCGTGCTCGGCGATCTGGCCGAGAGCATGTTCAAGCGGGAAGCCGGCATCAAGGATTCCGGCACCCTGTTGCCGGGCCATGGGGGCATTCTCGATCGCATCGACAGCCTGACGGCGGCGCTGCCCGTCTTCCTGCTCAGCTACCTGTTGCTCGGTCCGGAGTTTTGATGTTTCGCGCACTGATGATCCCGGGAGCGTCCCGCTCCATCAGTCTGTTACCCAATCAGGAGTCTTGATGCAAAACCTGGTGATCCTGGGAGCGTCAGGCTCCATCGGTCAGAGCACCCTCAAGGTACTGCGCCACAACCCCGGGCGCTGGCAGGTGCTGGCGCTGACCGCTGCACGCAGCGTGGACGCCATGCTGCGCGACTGTCTCGAATTCTCCCCCCGGTTCGCCGTCATGGTGGACGAAGGCGCCGCCAGCGAGCTGGCGGGTCGGCTCAAGGCTCACGGCAGCACCACTCGGGTGTTGTCCGGTCAGGCAGCCCTGTGCGACGTGGCTGCTCACCCCGATGCCCACAGCGTGATGGCGGCCATTGTCGGTGCGGCGGGTCTGGCACCCACCATGGCTGCCGTGCGCGCCGGCAAGCGCATTCTGCTGGCCAACAAGGAGGCGCTGGTGATGTCCGGAGCCTTCTTCATGGAGGCGGTGCGAGAGCACGGCGCCGAGCTGCTGCCCATCGACAGCGAACACAACGCCATCTTCCAGTGCCTGCCGGTCGACGTGCAGCGCCAGCCCGGTTTCTGCGATCTGGCCGGGGCGGGGATCAGCAAGATCCTGCTGACCGGCTCCGGCGGACCTTTCCGCTATGCCGATGTGGGTGAATTGCACCATGTCACCCCGGCGCAAGCCATTGCCCATCCCAACTGGTCCATGGGGGCCAAGATCTCGGTGGACTCCGCCACCATGATGAACAAGGGGTTGGAGTACATCGAGGCGCGCTGGCTGTTCAATGCGGCCCCCGAGCAGATCCAGGTGGTGATCCACCCCCAGTCCGTCATTCACTCCATGGTGCAGTACAAGGATGGCTCCGTGCTGGCCCAGCTCGGCAACCCGGACATGTGCACCCCCATTGCCCACGCTCTGGCCTATCCGGAACGGATCGAGTCCGGTGTGGAACCTTTGGATTTCTTCAGTGTCGGAGAGTTCAGCTTTATCCGGCCCGACTATGAGCGCTATCCCTGTCTGGCGCTGGCCATGAGCGCGTGCCAGCAGGGGCAGGGGGCGACCACCTCCCTCAATGCCGCCAACGAGGAGGCCGTCGCGGCTTTTCTTGCAGAGCGGATCGGATTTATGGATATTGCCAGAGTCAACGAATCCGTCATGGCCGAGCTGGGCAGTAGTGCTGCCGGCTCTCTGGCGGATCTCATCGCCCTGGACGGTACGGCCCGAGCCCGTGCCCAGCAACTGATAAAGGAGCTTGCCGTATGAACGGACTGTGGTGGCAGCCAGCCCCTCTCCATGCTCTCGAGCGCAGGACTGGACATGACCGCGAGGTACGCGGCTGATGGGCGGGGTTCTGTGGAATATCGGCGCCTTCATCGTGGCCCTCGGGCTGCTGGTGGCGGTGCATGAATTTGGCCACTTCTGGGTGGCTCGTCGTTGCGGCGTCAAGGTGGAGCGCTTCTCCATCGGCTTTGGCAAGGCCATCTGGCGTCGCCTTGGCAAGGATGGCACCGAATACGTGCTGGCCCTGATCCCCCTTGGCGGTTACGTCAAGATGCTGGATGGCCGGGTCGACGAACTCAAGCCGGGGGAGGAGGCGCAGGCCTTCAACCACAAGAGCGTCTGGGCCCGGATGGCCATCGTCGCGGCCGGCCCCATGGCGAACTTCGTGTTCGCCCTGTTCGCCTTCTGGCTGATGTTCATGATAGGGGTGCCGAGCGTCAAACCCGTGGTGGGCGAGGTGCGTCCCGCCTCCATCGTGGCAGAGGCCGGCATCCTGCCAGGCATGGAGATCGTCGGCGTCGGCGGCGAGGAGACCGGTGACTGGGAGAGCGTCACCTACGCCCTCATCAGCCACCTTGGCGATGACTCGGTCCAGCTCAAGCTCAAGGCGGCCAACACCAGCTATGCAGTGGACAAGACCCTGCAGCTGGCAGGTTGGAAATTCGATCCGGACAAAGAGTCACCCATCGGGAGCCTCGGGATAGTGCCCCTCGGTGGCAAGGTGCTGCCCGTGGTGGAGGCCGTGGTGCCATCGAGCGCCAGCGAGAAGGCCGGCCTTCAGATAGGGGATCGCATCAAGGGGGTCGATGGAGAGGCCATCACCGAATGGACCCAGTTTGTCGAGCGTGTCCAGCAGTCACCGGCGCAGCCGCTGCAGGTGACGGTGGAGCGCGGGGGCAGCGAGATGACCCTGACCCTGACCCCGGACGGGAAGAAAGTGAAGGGCCAGCTGGTCGGTTTTGTGGGCTTGTCGCCGCAACTGGTTCCATTACCGGATGAGTATCGAACTCTGTTACAGTATGGGCCTTTGCAAGCCCTGTGGCATGGGGTCCAGAAGACCTGGAGCCTGATCACCCTGACCTTCGACATGATAGGCAAGCTGATCGGTGGCATCGTCTCTTTGGACAACCTGAGCGGCCCCATCTCCATCGCCAAGGGGGCCGGCAGCAGCGCCGATTACGGGTTGGTCTATTTCCTCGGATTCCTGGCGCTCATCAGCGTCAACCTGGGGATCATCAACCTGTTCCCCCTGCCGGTGCTCGATGGTGGCCATCTGGTCTATTTCCTCATCGAGGCGATCACCGGCAAGCCGGTATCGGAAAAAATTCAGGAAGTTGGGTTCAGGATAGGCGCCGCCATTCTGATGTTACTGATGGGCATTGCGCTGTTTAATGATTTCGCTCGCCTCTGAGGCCAGAGCATCAACAAGGACACATAAGAACAAAATGGCTGTTAAAAAAGCATTGGTGTTGAGTTGCCTGCTGGGGGCCAGCTTCCTGGCTCAGGCTGCCCCGGCCTCTTTTGTGGTGCAAGACATTCAGGTCGAGGGCCTGCAGCGGGTGACCCTGGGTGCCGCCCTGTTGAATCTGCCGGTGCGTGTCGGTGATTCCGTCGACTCCGTGTCCCTGGCGAACGCCATCAAGAAGCTCTATGCCTCCGGCAACTTCGAGGACGTCAAGGTCTATCGCGAGGGTCAGGTGCTGCAAGTGGTGGTCAAGGAGCGCCCGACCATCTCCAGCATCGAGTTCTCCGGCAACAAGGACATCAAGGAAGAGCAACTGACCCAGAGCCTGGAATCCTCCGGGATCCGCGTGGGTGATCCGCTGGATCGCACCGTGCTGAGCTCCCTCGAGAAAGGGCTGGAAGATTTCTACTACGGCGTGGGCAAGTACTCCGCCAAGGTCAAGGCCATCGTCACCCCGCTGCCGCGCAACCGAGTCGACCTCAAGTTCACCTTCGTGGAAGGGGAAGCGGCCAAGATCCAGCAGATCAACATCGTCGGCAACAACGTCTTCCCGGAAGAGAAGCTGCTGGCCCAGCTCTCCCTCAAGGACGACGTGCCCTGGTGGAACTTCACAGGCGATCAGCGCTACCAGAAGCAGAAGCTGGCCGGTGACATCGAAGTGCTGCGCTCCTACTACATGGACCGCGGCTACATCCGCTTCACCCAGGAGTCCACCCAGGTCTCCATGACCCCGGACAAGAAGGGGGTCTATGTCACCCTCAACGTCAAGGAAGGGGAGCAGTACAAGGTTTCCGGCATCCAGCTCAAGGGCGACCTCATCGACCGCGGCGGCGAGATGAAGGGCCTCATCCCCATCGAGGCGGGCAGCGTCTACTCCGCCAGTCAGGTGACCCATACCGAAGAGGTGCTCTCCAAGTTCCTCGGCCGTTACGGCTACGCCTATCCGAAAGTGGTCACCTTCCCCCAGATCAACGACCAGACCAAGGAAGTGGAGCTCATCGTCAACGTTGAGCCGGGTCCCCGGGTCTATGTGCGCAACATCAACTTCAGCGGCAACGTCACCACCAAGGACGAAGTGCTGCGTCGCGAGATGCGCCAGATGGAGGGCACCTGGCTCTCCTCCGACAACGTCGAGCAGTCCAAGACCCGTCTCAACCGCCTCGGCTTCTTCGAGACCGCGGAAGTGGACACCAAGCGGGTGCCGGGCAGCGATGACCAGGTCGATCTGGACTTCAAGGTCAAGGAGCAGCCGGCGGGGTCCATCAACGCCGGTATCGGCTACGGCACCGAGTCGGGTCTGAGCCTGCAGGCGGGTCTGCAGCAGGACAACTTCATGGGGACCGGCAAGAAGATCGGCATCAACGCCAGCACCAACGACTACTCCAAGAGCGTCGACCTGAGCTATAACGACCCCTACTTCACCGTGGACGGGGTGAGCCTGGGCGGCCGTCTCTACTACAACAAGTTCAGTGCGGCCGACGCCAACATCGTGGACTACGAGAACACCACCGTCGGTTTCCGTCTCTCCAGCGGCTTCCCGGTCAACGAGAACAACCGTCTCGACTTCAGCCTGGGCTACGAAAACAACAAACTGTCCCAGCCCAACCCCTATGTACAGGTGGACGAGTTCTGGAAGGTCTACAACGGCAATCTGGATGGCGACAACCGCATGGTGTTCAACACCGTGGACGTCACCGCCGGCTGGACCCGCTCCACCCTCAACAAGGGTCAGTTCCCGACCTCCGGTGACCGCCAGCGGGTGAACGCCAAGGTGACGGTGCCCGGCATGGATCTGCAGTACTTCAAGCTCAACGCAGAAGATGCCCACTACTTCCCGTTTGATGCCGATCACAAATGGGTCATGCTGGCCAAGGCCCGTGCCTCCTACGGCGATGGCTACGGCACCAATGGCGATTACGAGCACGTCCTGCCGTTCTTCGAGAACTACTACGCCGGTGGTTTCGATACCCTGCGCGGTTTCAAGAGCAACACAGTCGGTCCGAAGGCGCTCTACTACTACAACCTGAGTGGTAACGACGTCATCCAGGGCACTGACAGCTCGGTCGGGGGCAACGCCCTGGCGGTGGCCTCGCTGGAAATGATCGTGCCGACGCCCTTTGCCTCCGAGACCTATCAGCCCCAGCTGCGGACCAGTTTCTTCATCGACGCCGGTTCCGTGTGGGATACCCACTTCGACTACAGCCAGTATCAGAACCGTTGCTTCAGTGGTTGCAACTATCTGATGGACTACTCCGACCCGAGCAACATCCGGATGTCGACCGGCCTGTCGCTGCAGTGGCTCTCTCCCATGGGCCCGCTGGTGTTCGTGCTGGCAAGACCAATCAAGAAATACGAAGGGGACGACACCCAAGTCTTCTCCTTCAACATCGGCCGTACCTTCTAAGGGGAGCGGACGCCCCCCCGCCATGGCGGGGGGAAGCATGATGGGTCGCGCGTTTGCGTGCCTCACCAGGTAACAAGACGATCTCGTGGATCGCTTGCACAATCAGGTAAATCAGGTAGCCCTCGACCGAGGGACCAAGGAGTAAGTGTGAATAAAGCGTTGAAAGTAGCTGGTTTGAGCTTTGCACTGATGGCTGCCGGCATGGGTTCTGCCTTCGCTGAGACCAAGATTGCCGTGGTCGACATGGGCGAAGTCTTCCAAAAGCTGCCCCAGCGTGAAGCCGTTGCCAAGAAGCTGAAGGGCGAGTTCGAGCCGCGCATGCGTGAACTGCAGAAGCTGGAGTCCGACGGTCAGGCACTGGTCGAGAAGTTCAAGAAGGACGAAGCCTTCATGAGCGCCGAACAGAAGAAGCAGAGCCAGGAGAAGCTGGCCAAGCTGCAAATGGAATTCAACCAGAAGCGTCAGGCGTTTGAACAGGACAACGGTCGCCGTCAGTCCGAAGAGCGCAACAAGATCCTGACCAAGGTGCAGGCTGCCATCGACGCCATCGCCAAGAGCAATGGCTACGATCTGGTGCTGGAGCGCAACGCCGCCCCGTATGCAGCCAGCAAGCTGGACATCTCCGGCCAGGTTATTTCTCAGGTTAGCAAGAGCAACTAATTGATGGCATTCACTCTCGCACAGCTGGCCCAGCAACTGGGGGCCGAGGTCCATGGGGATGGGACCCGGGAAATTCGCAAGGTCGCGACACTGGAAAAAGCCGGGGAGGGGGAGATAGCCTTCCTGTCCAACAAGAAGTACCGGCATTTTCTGGAGCAGAGCAAGGCCACTGCCGTGCTCATCACCGAGGCAGACCTGCCGTTTTGCCCCACCAACGCCCTGGTGCTCAAAGACCCCTATGTGGGCTTTGCCCGGGTTGCCCAACTGCTGGACACCACCCCGCAGCCGGCCATGGATATCCATCCGAGCGCCGTCATCGCGGCGGACGTGCAACTGGGCGAGAGAGTGGCCATCGGTGCCAATGCGGTGATCGAATCCGGCGTCGTGCTGGGTGACGATGTGCGCATCGGCCCGGGCTGTTTCGTTGGCAAGGATACCCGACTGGGAGCGCGCTCCCGGTTGTGGGCCAACGTCACCCTCTATCACAACGTGACCCTGGGCACGGACTGTCTGGTACAGGCCGGCACCGTGATCGGGGCAGACGGTTTCGGTTATGCCAACGAGCGCGGCGAGTGGATCAAGATCCCCCAGCTCGGCGGCGTGACCATCGGCAACCGGGTCGAGATCGGTGCCTGCACCACCATCGACCGCGGTGCGCTGGAAGATACCCGCATCGCTGACAACGTCATCATCGACAACCAGTGCCAGATCGCCCACAACGTCGAGATCGGCTACGGCACTGCCGTGGCGGGCTCCACCGTGATGGCCGGTAGTCTCAAGGTCGGCAAATACTGTATCATTGGTGGTGCCTCCGTCTTTAACGGGCACATGGAGATCTGCGACCAGGCCACCGTCACCGGCATGGCCATGGTGATGCGTCCCATCACCGAGCCCGGTATCTACTCTTCCGGCATCCCCCTGCAAACCAATAAAGAGTGGCGCAAGACCGCCGCCCGGGTGATGCGTATCGAAGAGATGCACAAGCGGTTGAGCAAGCTTGAGAAAAAGCTGGATCAAGAATAATCACGATTGGTATAGGGTACTGTTTTGACTACTGAAAAGAAGAGCCTGGGCATCCAGGAAATCATGGATCTGCTGCCCCACCGTTATCCGTTCCTGATGGTGGACAAGGTGGAAAACTACGAGATCAGCGATGAGCGCAAGACCCTGCGCGCCATCAAGAACGTCTCGTTCAACGAGCCGATCTTCCAGGGCCACTTCCCGGCCAAGCCGGTCTTCCCCGGCGTGCTGATCCTGGAAGCCATGGCCCAGGCCACCGGTATCCTGGCCTTCACCATGGTGGGCAAGCCGTCCCCCAACGAGCTCTATTACTTTGCCTCCATCGACAATGCCCGCTTCAAGCGCCCGGTGGGCCCCGGCGATCAGCTGGTGCTGGATGTGGAGTTCCTGAAGGAGCGTCGCGGCATCGCCAAGTTCACCGGTGTCGCCACCGTCGACGGTGAAGTGGTCTGTACTGCCGAACTGATGTGCGCCAAGCGCGAGGTATAACCGTGATCGATCAGACTGCCATCATCCACGACACCGCCATCGTCCATGAGTCTGCCGTCATCGGCAAAGGGGTTGAAATCGGCCCCTTCACCGTCATCGGTGCCGAGGTGGAAATCGGTGACAACACCTGGGTGAGCTCCCACGTGGTGATCAAGGGCCCGACCAAGATCGGTCGCGGCAACAAGATCTTCCAGCACACCTCCATCGGTGAGGATTGCCAGGACAAGAAGTACGCCGGCGAGCGCACCTTCCTCGAGATCGGCGACAACAACGTGTTTCGCGAGAACTGCACCGTGCACCGCGGCACCACCCAGGACCAGAGCCTGACCAAGGTGGGTAGCGGCAACCTGTTCATGGTCAACGTTCACGTTGCCCACGACTGCATCATCGGTGACAACTGCATCTTCGCCAACAACGCCACCCTGGCGGGCCATGTGCACATCGGTGACTTCGTGATCTTCGGCGGTCTGTCTGCCATTCACCAGTTCGGCCGCGTCGGCTCCCACGCCTTCGTCGGCGGCTGCGCTGCCCTGAACAAGGACGTGCCGCCCTACGTGATGGCTGCCGGCAACTACGCCAAGCCGTTCGGGGTCAACTCCGAAGGCCTGCGTCGTCGTGGCTTCAGCGCCGAGGCGATCTCTGCCGTCAAGCGCGCCTACAAGGAGATCTTCCGCTCCGGCAAGACCATTGAAGAGGTGATGCCCGTGCTGAGCGAGATGGCCCAGAGCGAACCTGCCATCCAGCTCTATGTGGATTTCCTCAAGGACAACGAGCGCGGGATCATCCGTGCCTGATCCCATTCGCATCGGCATCGTCGCCGGAGAGACCTCCGGCGACATCCTGGCCGCAGGGCTGGTGCGCGAACTGCAAGCCCGCTACCCGGATGCGCAGTTCGAAGGGATCGCCGGGCCGCGGATGCAGGCTCTCGGCGTGAAGGCGCTGTTCGAGATGGAGGAGCTCTCCGTCATGGGCATCACCGAGGTGCTGGGCCGTCTGCCCCGCATCCTCCAGGTGCGCCGCGAACTGCTGCGCCACTTCATCGCCAATCCCCCCGACATTTTCGTCGGTGTGGATGCACCGGATTTCAATATCGGGGTGGAGCTGAAACTGCGCCGCGCCGGTATCAAGACGGTCCACTATGTCAGTCCCTCCGTCTGGGCCTGGCGTCAGGGCCGCATTCACAAGATCAAGGCGGCCACCGACATGGTGCTCGCCTTCCTGCCGTTCGAGAAAGCCTTCTACGACCGTTTCGATGCCCCCTGTCGCTTCGTCGGCCACACCATGGCGGACGACATTCCGCTGGTCCCGGATCAAGGGGCGGTGCGCGAGGCCCTCGGCATCGATCCCGCCCGTCGCTGGCTGGCGGTACTGCCGGGGAGTCGCACGGCGGAAGTGGGCTTCATGGCGCCGGTCTTCCTCGAGGCGTGCAAGCACCTGACGGTGCACAACCCGGATCTCGGTTTCATCGTGCCTCTGGTCAACCAGAAACGGCGCGAGCAGTTCCTCGCCATCAAGGCCGAGGTGGCCCCGGAGCTCGACATGGTGCTGCTGGACGGCCAGGGCCGCGAGGCCATGATTGCCGCCGATGTGGTGATGCTCGCCTCCGGCACCGCGGCCCTCGAGGCCATGCTGGTGAAAAAGCCCATGGTGGTCGGTTACAAGCTCAAACCCTTCAGCTACTTGCTGGCCCAGTGGCTGGTGAAGACGGATTATGTCTCCCTGCCGAACCTGCTGGCGGACAAGATGCTGGTGCCCGAGCTCATCCAGCACGAGTGCACCCCGGCCAACCTGGTGGAAGAGGTGAGCAAGCTGCTGGACCATGACAACAGCGAGCTCATCACCACCTTCACCCGGTTGCACGAGAAGATCCGCTGCAATGCGGATGTGCAGGCAGCGGAAGCGGTTGCCGCGCTGCTGGAGCGTTAGTGGGCTCTGCCTGTGTGTCAGGCGTGATGTTGTGCTGATACTGGCCCTGCGGGGCCGGTTTTGATTCAAGGCTATGAGATGACGATCGATATTCCCGAAGACAAGCTGATTGCCGGGGTGGACGAGGTGGGTCGCGGCCCCCTGGTGGGTGACGTGGTCACCGCCGCGGTGATCCTGGATCCTGCCAATCCCATCCTTGGCCTCGCCGATTCCAAGAAACTCTCCGAGAAGAAGCGGCTCGCCCTGTTTGGCGAGATCAAAGAGAAGGCGCTGGCCTATGCCATCGGCCGCGCCAGCCCGGCGGAAATCGACGAGCTCAACATCCTGCACGCCACCATGCTGGCGATGCAGCGCGCCGTGGCGGGGCTCAAGGTGACGCCCGAGCTGGTCTTCATCGACGGCAACCGCTGCCCCAGATTGCCGATGGAGGTCCGCGCCGTGGTCAAGGGGGACAGCCTGGTGGCCGCCATCAGCGCCGCCTCCATCCTCGCCAAGGTGACCCGGGACGCCGAGATGACCGAGCTGGACAGCCGCCATCCCGAGTACGGTTTCGCCCGCCACAAGGGCTACCCGACGGCGGAGCACCTCGCCATTCTGGCCGAACGGGGCCCGCTGCCCGAATACCGTCAGAGCTTCAAGCCGGTGCGCCGCGCCCTGGGGATCGAATAACCGATGCCGATCTGTCTGAACGATTTCTGCTTGCGCAATGAGAGGGCGTGACCATGGCTGATCCCCGTTTCATCCACCTGAGGGTGCATTCCGACTTCTCCATGGTCGACGGCCTGCAGAAGATCGGTCCCATCGTCTCCGCAGCCGCCGCCAACAACATGCCGGCCCTGGCCCTGACGGACCAGATGAACATGTGCGGCCTGGTGCGCTTCTACGGCTCTGCCCACGGCAAGGGGATCAAGCCCCTGGTCGGGGCGGATTTCTGGGTGCAGAGCGACGAGCTTGGGGACGAGCAGTTTCGCCTCACCCTGCTCGCCATGGACAACGACGGCTACCAGAACATCACCCTGCTCATCTCCCGCGGCTATCAGCGCGGCCATGTGCAGGGGCGCCCCGTCATCGACAAGGCCTGGCTTGGCGAACATGCCAAGGGGGTGATCGTCCTCTCCGGCGGGCGCGAGGGGGATGTGGGCAAGTTCCTGCTCAAGGGCAACCGCCAGATGGTGGAGCATTGCCTCGCCTTCTACCAGACCCACTTCCCGGATGCCTACTACCTGGAGCTGCTGCGTACCGGCCGCCCGGACGAGGAGGTCTACCTCCACATGGCGGTGGCCATTGCCACCGAGTTCGAACTGCCGGTGGTTGCCACCAACGAGGTGGTGTTCCTCACCGCCGATGACTTCGATGCCCACGAGATCCGGGTCGCCATCCACGACGGCTATACCCTGATGGACAAGCGCCGACCGCGCCGCTACAGCCCCCAGCAGTACCTGCGCAGTCAGGAGGAGATGGCGGAGCTGTTTGCCGACATCCCGGAAGCCCTGGAAAACACGGTGGAGATCGCCAAGCGCTGCAACGTGACGGTGCGCCTTGGCGAGTATTTCCTGCCCAATTTCCCCACCGGCGACATGACCACCGAAGACTTCCTGGTCATGAAGTCGAAGGAAGGGCTGGAGGAGCGGCTGGCCTTCCTGTTCCCGGATCCGGCGGTGCGGGCCGAGCGTCGTCCCGAGTATGACGAGCGTCTCGACATCGAGCTCAAAGTGATCAACCAGATGGGCTTCCCGGGTTACTTCCTCATCGTGATGGAGTTTATCCAGTGGTCCAAGGACAACGGCATTCCCGTCGGTCCGGGCCGGGGCTCGGGGGCGGGGTCGCTTGTGGCCTACGCCCTCAAGATCACCGATCTCGATCCGCTGGAATTTGACCTGCTGTTCGAACGTTTCTTGAACCCCGAGCGGGTCTCCATGCCCGACTTCGACGTCGACTTCTGCATGGACAGGCGCGACGAGGTGATCGATCACGTCTCCGAGATGTACGGTCGGGAGGCGGTATCCCAGATCATCACCTTCGGCAGCATGGCGGCCAAGGCGGTGGTACGGGACGTAGGCCGGGTGCTGGGCCACGCCTACGGCTTTGTCGATCGCATCTCCAAGCTGATCCCGCCCGACCCCGGCATGACCCTGGCCAAGGCGTTCGAAGCCGAGCCCAAGTTGCCGGAGCTCTACGAGCAGGACGAGGAGGTCAAGGACCTCATCGACATGGCGCGCCGCCTGGAAGGGGTGGTGCGCAACGCCGGCAAGCACGCCGGTGGCGTGGTGATCGCGCCTACCAAGATCACCGACTTTGCGCCGCTCTATTGCGACGACGAGGGGCATCACCCGGTCACCCAGTTCGACAAGAACGACGTGGAGTATGCCGGGCTGGTGAAGTTCGACTTCCTGGGTCTGCGCACGCTCACCATCATCGACTGGGCCCTTGGCATGATAAACCCGCGCCTTGCCAAAGAGGGCAAGCCGCCGGTGGACATCGCCGCCATCCCCATCGACGACAAGAAGTCGTTCGCCCTCTTGCAGCGTTTCGAGACCACGGCGGTGTTCCAGCTCGAATCCCGCGGCATGAAGGACCTCATCAAGCGGCTGCAGCCCGACTGCTTCGAAGACATGATCGCGCTGGTGGCCCTGTTCCGTCCGGGCCCGCTTCAGTCGGGCATGGTGGACAACTTCATCGAGCGCAAGCACGGCAAGGAGGCCATCTCCTACCCGGACGAGAAGTGGCAGCACGAGAGCCTCAAACCCATACTCGAGCCCACCTACGGCATCATCCTCTACCAGGAGCAGGTGATGCAGATCGCCCAGACCCTGGCGGGGTATACCCTGGGTGGCGCGGACATGCTGCGTCGGGCCATGGGCAAGAAAAAACCCGAAGAGATGGCCAAGCAGCGGGCGGGCTTCGAGGAGGGGGCGGTCAAGAACGGCGTCGACGGCGAACTGGCGATGAAGATCTTCGATCTGGTGGAGAAGTTTGCGGGCTACGGCTTCAACAAGTCCCACTCCGCTGCCTATGCGCTGGTCTCCTACCAGACCCTCTGGCTCAAGACCCACTTCCCGGCGGAGTTCATGGCGGCGGTGATGACCGCGGACATGGACAACACCGACAAGATAGTGACCCTGGTGGACGAGTGTCAGCGCATGGGGCTGACCGTGATCCCGCCGGACGTCAACACCGGTCGCTACCGCTTCAGTGTCAACGAGGACGGCCACATCGTCTACGGTATCGGCGCGGTGAAGGGAGTAGGGGAAGGGCCCATCGAGGCGATTCTGGACGCGCGGGATCGGGACGGTCCGTTCCGCGACCTGTTCGATTTCTGCAACCGGGTCGACATCAAGAAGCTCAACAAGCGGGTGATGGAGAAGCTCATCCTCTCCGGCGCCATGGACAGGCTCGGCCCCCACCGCGCCGCCCTGATGGCGACCCTGGAGGAGGCGATGCGCGCCGCCGAGCAGCACGCCAAGGCCCAGGCGGTGGGGCAGGTCGACATGTTCGGCGTGCTCACGGAGGAGATAGACGACGTCAAGAAGGCGTTCGCCAACGTGCCGCACTGGCCCGACAAGGTGTGGCTGGAAGGGGAGCGGGAGACCCTCGGGCTCTACCTCACCGGTCACCCCATCAACCAGTACAGCAGCGAGCTGCGGCGCTACACCTCGGGCCGACTGTGCGATCTGCATCCCACCTCCCGGGATACGGTGACCACGGCGGCGGGGTTGGTGATCGCGGCGCGCAGCATGGTGACCAAGCGCGGCAACAAGATGGGGATCTTCACCCTGGACGACAGATCCGGCCGTCTGGATGTGACCCTTTTCAGTGAAGCGCTGGAAAAATACGAAGAATTGATGCAAAAAGACCGTATTTTAGTGGTTTCTGGACAGGTCAGCTTTGATGACTTCTCCGGTGGCCTTAAAATGTCGGCCCGCGAGTTGCTGGATATCAACGATGCGAGGGAGCGTTTTGCCAGGGCAATCCGCATCTCCCTCGATGAACAACGCATTGACGAGCGCTTTTTCCCGCGTTTGTGCGAGATTTTGGAGCCCGCCCGTGCCGGAGTCTGTCCGGTTCAGGTAAACTATCGTCGCCCCGGTTCCCGGGTGCGATTGACGCTCGGTACCGAGTGGCGGGTGACGCCCACCGATCAACTGATAGATGACTTGCGAGTCCTGCTTGGACGAGAGCGGGTTGAATTGGTTTTTGATTAGAGGATCTATTGTCCCTATGAGTCTTTTTCTGGATTTTGAACAGCCGATCGCCGAGTTGCAGGCACAGATCGATGAACTGCGCCATGTGAGCGAGCACAACAGTGCCGTGGATCTCAGCGAAGACATTCGCCGGCTGGAGAAGAAAAACGAAGAGCTGACCAAGAAGATCTTCGGCGATCTGGGTGCCTGGCAGGTATCCCAGATGGCACGTCATCCCCAGCGCCCCTACACCCTCGACTACATCGAGCAGATCTTCACCGATTTCGACGAGCTGGCCGGAGATCGCGCCTATGCCGATGACAAGGCCATTGTCGGCGGCATCGCCCGTCTCGACGGCGAGCCCGTGATGATCATCGGTCACCAGAAGGGTCGCGAGACCAAGGAGAAGATCAAGCGCAACTTCGGCATGCCGCGCCCGGAAGGATACCGCAAGGCCCTGCGCCTGATGGAGATGGCCGAGCGCTTCAAGATGCCGATCATCACCTTCATCGACACCCCGGGTGCCTACCCTGGCGTCGGTGCCGAGGAGCGTGGCCAGTCCGAAGCCATCGCCCGCAACCTGAAAGTCATGGCCGGCCTGACCGTGCCGGTGGTCTGCACCGTGATCGGTGAAGGCGGCTCCGGCGGCGCTCTCGCCATCGGCGTGGGTGATCGGGTCAACATGCTGCAGTACTCCACCTACTCCGTCATCTCCCCGGAAGGGTGCGCCTCCATCCTGTGGAAGAGCGCCGAGAAGGCCTCGGTGGCGGCGGATGCCATGGGCATCACCGCCCAGCGCCTGAAGGAGCTGAAGCTCATCGACAACATCGTCGAGGAGCCCCTCGGCGGTGCCCACCGCGACGTGGAGAAGATGGCCAAGCACCTGAAAGCGCGCATCAAGCAGGATCTGGATGCCCTGCGCCCCCTCGACAGCGAGCAACTGCTGGAGCAGCGCTATCAGCGTCTGCTGGGTTACGGCTACTGCTGATCTGCCGCTTCCAATAAAAAGTCCCCGCATGCGGGGACTTTTTTTATGGGCGACGTTTGTGGGGGGACGCCGGGGCGGGCCTCAGGGGGCGGTCAGCGCCCGTTGCATACGGACGGAAGCACGCCCTCCGGCAGGGCTCAGGGCCCGCCACTCCCGCCACAGCAGCCAGCACAGGGGGGGCGTCAGCAGCAGCACGGTGGCGGGCTGTGCCATCAAGACCCCGTCGCGCCCCCACCAGAGGGGCAGCAGGAAGATGAGGGGCAGTAGCAGCACCGTCTTGGCCACGGAGATGACGAGGGCCTGGCGGGTGCGGGCCATGGCCTGCAACAGCACGATGCCGAACATGACGATCCCCTCCAGGGGCAGGGCAGCGAGGTTGAGGGTCAGGCTGCTGATGGCGGCGGCGAGTAGCTCTGCGTCCTGATCACCGGTGTAGAGCATGGCGACCGGCTGCGGCAGCAGCTGGACAATCAGCCAGACCCCCAGGCCATAGACCAGGGTGATCTTGAGCCCCATCGCCATCAGGAACTGTAGGTCGCGATGGCGCCCGGCCCCGGCTGCCTGGCTCACCAGGGGCTGGATGCCAAACGCCAGTCCCTGCAGGATGACGATGAAGACCGCCTCCGTGTATCCCGCCACGGTGAAGCCCGCCAGATCCTTGACCGTGCCGTGCACCATCAGCTGGCTGTTGTGCAGCAGCAACAGCAGCCCCAGATTGAACTGGGCGATGAGGCTCGGCTGCCCGGTGAAGAGCAGGCCGGGCATGGCCGGGAAGCGTGGCACCAGCTGGCGCCAGGTCAGCCGCAACCGGGCGTGGCGGGTGAAGAAGTACCCCAGGCCGAGCAGGCTGACCATGGCCTCCGAGAGGAGGGTGGCCTGGGCCGTGCCGGTGAGGCCGAGCCCGAGCCGGCCCACCATGATGTAGTTGAGCAGGATGTTGAGGAGGGCGCCGCCGCTCACCAGTACCATGGCGAGGCGAGGGCGGCCGTCGTTGCGAAGCAGGTAGGGCACCGCCAGGTTGCTGGCGAGCAGCAGGGTGCCACCGCCAATCCAGGTGAGGTAGTCGCTGGCCTGCTGCCAGGTGTCGGTGCCGGGGGCCATTCCCAGGGCCTGCAGGATATCGGTGTGCCAGTGGTGCAGCAGCAGCGGCGCTACCGTGCCCAGGATCAGCAGCAGCCAGAGGGCGCTGACTAGAGCCTGGCGGGCCAGAGCGAGGTTCCTGGCGCCCTGCTGGAAGGAGATGGCGGTGGCGGCCCCCATGGCGATCATGGCGGCAAGGCCGATGAGCACCATGATGACCGGATAGACCAGGTTGATGCCGGCAAGGCCGGCGGCCCCCACGTAGTGGCCGACGAAGATGCCGTCCACCAGGTAGTAGGCGCCGGAGACCAGCATGGCCATGACGGAGGGGAGGGCATAGCCCCAGAAACGGCGGGCCATGGCCCGTTGACGCAGACGGAAGTAGGCGGACATATCTGTACTCGGGAAAAGGGCCGGAATCGAGCAGACAGTCTATTTTCTTATAGTTTAATTGATAATCAGGCTTTCATTTGATGGATTGCTGAATAGATTTCATCAATCAACGGATCCTGTGATACTCCTTCAGCATGTCGATCAGGGCTCGCAGCCCTTGCCCCAGCTGGTGCCTGCCCGGATAGAAGAGGTTGAACCCGGCAAAGCTGGGGCTCCAGTCATCCAGCACGCTCACCAGCCGCCCCGATGCCAGGGCGTCGAACACCTCCCCCTCATGGCAGTAGGCGAGCCCGAGCCCCGCCTCGGCCGCCCCCAGGTAGAGCGCGGGCGTGCTGGTGGTGAGCGGGCCCGTCACTTCGATCTCAAGCAGCTCCCCCTCGGCGGCAAAGGCCCAGCGATAGTGGTGATGGGGCGTGAGCCGATAACCGATGCAGTCGTGCTGGCGCAGATCCGAGGGGTGGCGAGGGGTGCCACGCCGCGCCAGATAGTCGGGGGAGCCCACCACCAGATAGCGCTGCTGCGGGCCCAGGGGAACCGAGATCATCTCCTGGGGCAGCAGGTCGCCATAGAAGAGGGCGGCGTCGTAGCCATCCTCGATGAGGCGGGGCATCAGCTCCAGCTCCTCCACCTCCACCTGCATGCGCGGGTAGCGTACCAGATAGTCGATGAGCACCGGGGCCAGCACCTCCTGGATGGCGGCTCGGGGGGCACAGAGCCTGAGCCTGCCCACGGGTTCGCCCGCGTGGCGCGTCAGCTCCGCCAGCGCCGCCTCCAGTTGCCCCAGGGTTGGCAGCACCTGGGCCAGCAGCCGTTCGCCCGCCTCGGTCGGCACCACGGCCCGGGTGCTGCGATTGAGCAGTCTGACGGCCAGGCGACTCTCCAGCCCTTTGAGGGCATGACTCAGGGCCGAGGCGGAGACCCCGAGCTCGAGGGCAGCCTTGCTGAAACTGCGGTGACGGGCGACGGCGGCAAACACGGCCAGCTCGGCGAGATCGGTGCGGGAGAGGGTCATGGTCGGTACGCAGAAAAGGGGCGGACACAAAGGGTACGCCATGGGGCGACGGGAGACAATCGGGGGGCAACGAGGGGGTTGTGACGAAATTGTTGCGCGCTTCAAGGGTGAGGTGGATCACACCAAAAAGTTTATATGTTAAAAAAAAATCGCAATATGGCGATTCAAGTGTGATCTGAAGCGACGGAAAGGCGATTCCAATCAAACTTTGGTTGATTAATTCAAAAAAACGCTGTGATTAATAGGGCCTTTTAACTAGAGTCATCTCATCGGATGAGGTGAGCGTTATCCCGTTGTTAACGAGCGAGCACGATCCCCTCTGTATTACGACTCCCCGCCCGTGTTTGTTGCAATCAGGTTGCCACAGGGAGTGGCGGCCGGATGGCCGGGGCGGAGGAACAAACAGGACGAATAGCTGGAGTTCCAGGGAAAGGAACCGGGCCCAGGCCCACTGACAAGTTAAGATCCCACTTTCCTTGATGACAGGAACACCCCTATGTCTGACATGAACATTGCAGTTGAAGGCAGCTTGAGCAAAGCCTCCTCCCGTGGCATCAACAAGGCCGACGTGGTCTGGATGCTGGGTCTGTACGGTACCGCCATCGGCGCCGGTGTCCTCTTCCTGCCGATCAATGCCGGTGTCGGTGGCCTGTGGCCGCTGGTCGCCATGCTGATCCTGGCCCTGCCGCTGACCTTCTTCGCCCACCGTGGCCTGACCCGCTTCGTGCTGTCCGGCTCCACCCGTGACGGCGACATCACCGAGGTGGTAGAAGAGCACTTCGGCAAGACCGCAGGCAAGTTCATCACCCTGCTCTACTTCTTCGCCATCTACCCCATCCTGCTGATGTACTCCGTGGCCATCACCAACACCGTCGAGAGCCTGATGGTGCACCAGCTGGGCATTACGGCACCTCCTCGTGCCATCCTCTCCCTGGTGCTGATCCTGGGTCTGATGGCGATCGTTCGCCTGGGCGGCCAGGTCATCGTCAAGGCGATGAGCGTGCTGGTCTTCCCGTTCGTGGTCACCCTGATGGGCCTGGCGCTCTACCTGATCCCGCACTGGAACGGTGCCATCATCACCGAAGCCCCTGCGCTGGGTGAGGCCTTCAATGGCGACTTCATCAAGACCCTGTGGCTGGCCATCCCGGTGATGGTGTTCTCCTTCAACCACTCCCCGATCATCTCCTCCTTCGCGGTGGACAACAAAGGCCGCTACGGCGCCAACGCCGAGAAGAAGTGCAGCAACATCCTGCTGGGCGCCCACGTCATGATGGTGATGACGGTAATGTTCTTCGTGTTCAGCTGCGTGCTGAGCCTCTCCCCGGCTGACCTGGCGGCGGCCAAGGAGCAGAACATCTCCATCCTCTCCTACCTGGCCAACCACTTCGACAACCCGGTGATCGCCACCGTGGCACCGCTCATCGCCATGGTTGCCATCAGCAAGTCCTTCCTGGGTCACTACCTGGGTGCGCAAGAGGGCATGAACGGCCTGATGGCCAAGTCCCTGCGCGAGAAGGGCAAGAACGTCGACGTCAAGCAGCTGAACAAGGTGACCGCGGTCTTCATGATCCTGACCACCTGGGCCGTGGCCACCATCAACCCGAGCATCCTCGGCATGATTGAAGATCTGGGCGGCCCCATCATCGCCATGCTGCTCTTCCTGATGCCGATGTACGCCATCGCCAAGGTACCGGCCATGCGCAAATATGCCGGCAACCTCAGCAACGGCTTCGTCACCCTCATCGGCCTCATCGCCATGTCCGGCATCATCTACAAGCTGATTGCCTGATGACAGCGTTCATCCCTGTGAGAAAGCCGCCCCCCGGGGCGGTTTTTTTATGGGCACAAATGCTTAACAAAGCGGTGGTGGCGGCCTAACATGGCGGGATGTTTTTCTAGACGGGACAACAGGATATGTCTGGGTTGAAAAAGGATCTCGGGCTCTGGCAGGGGATGGGGCTGCTCGCCACCTCCCTGCTCGGTACCGGGATCTTCGTGGTACCAGCCACCGCCGCCTCGCTGGCGGGAGGGGCGTCGCTGTGGGCCTGGTTGCTGCTGATTGCTCTGGTGCTGCCCATCGCCTTTACCTTCGCCCGCCTTGGGCGGCGATATCCCCACGCGGGTGGCGCCCCCCATCTGATTGGCCTCGCCTTTGGCAACGGCGCCGAGCGCTTCTCTGCTTTCCTGTTTCTGGCGGTGCTGCCGGTGGGCCTGCCTGCCGCCCTCACCATCGCCGCCGGTTTCTGGCACGCCCTGTTCGACATGGGGGAGTGGACCCTCTGGGGCATCCAGCTGCTCACCCTGCTCGGGGTCTTTCTGCTGGGGCTGCGGGGGGCGCGCTCCTCCGGCAATCTGCAACTGCTCATTGCCCTGGCTATCCTGGGGCTCACCCTGCTCATCTGGTTCAAGGGGGATCTCAGCTGGCGCGATGCCGCCCAGCCTCTGCCAACGGCGAGCGAGTGGCCCGCCATGGGATCGGCGCTGGCGGTGATGTTCTGGTGCTTCGTGGGGCTCGAGGCCTTCGCTCACATGGGGGAGGAGTTCAAGCGGCCAGAGCGGGACTACCCCCTTGCCCTGTTGGGGGGCGTGCTGCTGGCGGGGCTCATCTACTGGGTGCACTCGCTGGTGGTGCTCAAATATGACCTCTACGGGGACGAGGCGACCAATGCCATCGCCATTCCGGCCCTGCTCTCCCTGCTGTTCGGCCCCACCGCCAAGTGGCTGGTGGCGGTGCTGGGCTATCTCTCCTGCTTCGCCAGCATCAACATCTACCTGCAAGGTTTTGCGCGCCTTATCTGGAGCATGGCGCGGGAGGGTAAACTGCCGGTCTCCCTCTCTCGCCTCTCGGCCCGGGGCGCTCCCCTGCATGCCCTTGCCTGGGTGCTCGCCATCTGTTTCGTCTCCATCACCCTGATCCTCTGGCTGCGTCTGCCCCTTGATGCGCTGATCCGCTACGCCAACGGCAACTTCGTGCTGGTCTATCTGCTCTGCATGGCGGCGGGCTGGCGCTTGCTGTCGGGGACCGGCAAGGGGTTGGCGGGCCTCAGCGTGCTGCTCTGCACCCTGGTGCTGCTGGCCCTCGCCACCCAGGTGCTCTATGCCCTTGTGCTGAGCCTGGGGTATGGCGGCTTCTCCCTGTGGCGGCGCAGACGCCGCCGCTCGGCGTCCGATGAGGGTGTCTGTGCCATCAAGTAACTCCCGAAAAAAAGCCCCGCAGCGCGGGGCTTGTTGTTGCGGGTCACAGGCTGGCGGGCAGGTCGCTGCGCAAGATGGCGTAGTGGCGCAGGGAGATGAAGCCATCCCCCTTGCGCTCGCACTCCCGCGCCGTGCCCTCGTAGTGAAAACCGGCCCGCTCCAGCAGGCAGGCGGAGGGGCGGTTGGGCTCCTCCACCACTGCCAGCAGCCGGTGCAGGTCGGTGGTGCGGTAAGTGAGCGGGAGCCAGAGTTGCAGCGCCGCGCTCATCACCCCCTTGCCCCAGTGTTCGGGATAGAGCCAGTAGCCCAGCTCGGCACACCGGTGAGTCGGGTCGGCATCGTTGTAGCCGATGGCCCCCTGCGGCTCGCCCGAGAGTCGGTCGCGAATGAGATGCCAGGCGCCACGGCCGGTGCGGGTCAGCTCGGCATACCAATTCATCTGTGCCCGGCATGCCGCCAGGCTGTCGTAGCTGACGCCGTAGTAGGCGACGATCCGGGGATCGGAGAGGCCGCGGAAGATATGGGGCAGATCGGTGTCGGTGACGGGATCCAGCCTGATGTGGGGTGGTGCTGATGTCATGATGACTCCTTGCGGCCAGCCGTGGCTGGCCGCGTGTGTTGCGTAACAAGAGATGGATGATCCGGGCTGGCGTCAGGCAAACCCGAGCCGCTCGGCCAGGCGCGCCAGCTCGTCACGCCATTGCTGCTGCAGGCGCGGGGTCTGGTGCCTGGGCTTGCGGGCCAAATCGGCGGCGAGCAGGGCATCGAGCTCATACCAGCGCGCCAGCAGCGCCTCTTCGTCATCCCCCGTGGCGGCCGCAGTCTGCGGGTCACCTGATTGAGCCGGGCTGCCCGCCTGCAGCAAGGGGGCATCGCCCAGCAGCTCGGCATAGGCCCGTTCGGCACAGTGGGCCTCCTGGATGCGCCCGTCCTTTATCAGCCAGAAGCGGTTGCAACTGCGCTCGATCAGCTCCCGGTCGTGGGAGACCAGCAGCACACCCCCCGGGAAGGCGGCAATGGCGTCGGCCAGCTCCTCCTTGCCCGCCAGATCCAGGTGATTGGTGGGTTCGTCGAGCCAGATCATGTGGTGGCTGCCGAGGGACAGGGCGAGGAACAGCAACCGTGCCCGCTCGCCCCCGCTCAGGGTGTGCACCTGCTGGCCGTGGCGGACATAGGGGAAGCCCGCCCGGATCAGCGCCTGTCGCCGCGTCACCTCAGGCAGAGGGGCCAGGGGGTACAGCGCGTCGCTCAGGGTGGCGTCGTCAGCCAGCTGCTGCAGGGACTGATCGTAATAGGCGATGCTCGCGCCGGGGTGGCAGTACCAGCCCGCCTGCAGGCTCTGCGCGGCCAGTTCGCGCCAGCACTGGCGCAGCAGGGAGGACTTGCCGGTGCCGTTGGCACCGAGCAGGGCGACCCTGTCTCCCGCCCGCAGCCAGAGCCCCTCGGCACGCAGCAGCGGCGGCAGTGCCGGTGCCGGCGATACGTCGAGGGCCTCCAGCCGCAGCAGGGTGTCGGCGGGCAGGCTCACTCCGCGCAGCTCGAGCCGCCAGGGGGCCAGCGCCGCCACCTGGCTCTGCTCCTCCTGCAGGCGGGCGATGCGTTTTTCCATGGACTTGGCCTGGCGCACCAGCTTCTCGTTGTCATGCTCCCGCCCCCAGATGGCGAGGCGCTTGCTGCTGGCGCTCAGGCGGTCTATCTCCTTTTGCTCGTCCGCCCGGCGCAGGCGGGCCTGCTCATCCTCGGCAGCCAGCGCCGCCCTGGCCTGGCTGCAGGGCAGGGCGAAGCGGTGCAACTGGCCGTCTCGCAGGATCAGGGTCTGATCCGTGACGCTGTCCAGCAGGCGACCGTCGTGGGAGACCAGCACGAAGGCGCCGCGCCAGCCCAGCAGAAACTGCTCGAGCCAGAGCAAGGCGGGCAAGTCCAGGTGGTTGCTGGGCTCATCGAGCAGCAGCAGGTTGGGTTGGCGCAGCAGGGCGCGGCCTATCTGCAGCCGGCTGTGCTGGCCACCGCTCAGTGCACTGACCGGCAACGTGGCCTGGGCCTCCAGCTGCAGTTCGGCCAGCAGCTTGTCCACCTGCCATTCGGCGGCGGGATCGTTGCCCAGGGCATCCAGCAGCACGGCGCGGGTGCTGAGGGTGGAAAGCTCGGCTGGCAGTTGCTGGGCCACGAACTCGCAGCGGCAGGCGGCGGCCTGCACGATCCGGCCGGCCTGGGGCGTGCGCTCGCCCGCCAGCAGCGCGAGCAATGTGCTCTTGCCGCAGCCGTTGGCGCCAATCAGGCCGAGTCGGTCGCCTGCGCGAATGCCGAGTTCGAGGTGATCAAATAAGGGAAGGTGCCCCGCACTCATCTGCAGGGAATGGGTACTCATCAGGGTTGTCATGCTCTTGCTCTCTTAAATCGCGGGATGGGAAATCCCTGTCATCAGGAGCGCTGGCGACAACGGCAGAGTCGAGAAAGGTCTCGGTATGGAAGGGAGTCGGCTTTGCTCGAACCCGCTATCGCAGCGCGATGGTATGCAGGCAAGAGCACTTGAATGTGCCGAACAGGCGAGCCGAGAACATCGGACACGCTTGGATAACCATTTTTTACCTCCTTGTGTTTCGTTATGGCAGGGTGCGGCGATTATAGGCACAGAAAAAAACAGTCGTCCATCCGCCCTGTGGGGGGCCGTGGGCACCGCATCGGGAGGCGCGGGGTAAAAAACGCCCCGTGATTCGGGGCGTGAGGGTTGTCAGTCGCGGGGGGTCTTGAGGGCCTCAATCACATCGTCACTGGGGGCCAGTCCCTCCACGTGGTTGAAGCTCTCCAGCCCCTCCTGGGGATTGATGGTGAGGGCGTCGGCGCTCAGGTAGCTGCCGCTGCCGGCGCTCTCCACCACGACGATGACTTCAGGCTGCTTGTCGCCGTTGAGATCCAGCAACTTGATCTCCTTGATGCTGCCATCGCGCGGCAGCACCTTGCCGTCGATGAACTGATCCAGCGGAAACTGCGGGTTGGCACCGGAGTAGAGGCGCACGTCGTAGCTGCCGGTGGAGGCGGGCTCGCCGCGCCCTTCGCTGACGGTCACCACCTGGCCGGAGGGGAGTGTCAGCTGTTTGAAGAAGCCGTCCGCCGCCTGGCTGGCGAGGGGCAGGGTGAGCAGGCCGAGAGTAAGGAATAAGGCTTTCATGAAGAGGACCCTTGTTGCTGCTTGTGTGTCTGTGACGGGCAGGGGACGCTTCCCTGCCACGTCGGAAGCGGGCAGGGGGCCGCTGGTCGGCCGCCCCCTGCCCGGGTTGTCATCACCATATCTTGACCCGTTTGGCCGGGTCCAGATAGAGCTTGTCGCCGGGCTGGATCTTGAACGCCTCGTAGAAGGCGGGGATGTTCGGTACCACGCCGTTGACCCGGTATTCCGGCGGCGAGTGGGGATCCGAGGCGAGCAGCATCTGCATCAGCTCGGGGCGATACATGCCCTTCCACACTTGGGCCCAGCCGAGGAAGAAGCGCTGCTCGCCGGTAAAACCGTCCAGCACCGGGGCCTCCTTGCCATCCAGGGAGAGCAGGTAGGCCTTGTGGGCGATGGTGAGGCCGCCGAGATCGCCGATGTTCTCCCCCAGGGTGAACTGGCCGTTGACGTACTGCCCCTTGATGGGCTCGAAGCGGTTGTACTGGGCCACCAGCCGGCTGGTGCGAAAGCGAAACTCCTTGAGATCCGCCGGCGTCCACCAGTCGCGCATCACGCCGTCACCGTCGGATTTGGCCCCCTGATCATCAAAACCGTGGCCCATCTCGTGGCCGATCACCCCGCCGATGGCGCCGTAGTTGACCGCATCGTCCGCCGTCATGTCGAAGAAGGGGGGCTGCAAAATGGCGGCCGGGAAGACGATCTCGTTGTTGCTCGGGTTGTAGTAGGCGTTCACCGTCTGGGGCGACATGTGCCACTCGTCCCGATCGACCGGCTTGCCGAGGCGCGCCAGGCTGTCGGCGTATTCGAAGGCGCGGGCCCGCTGCAGGTTGCCCACCAGATCGTCGGGGCGAATGGTGATGGCGCTGTAGTCCTTCCACTTGTCCGGGTAGCCGATCTTGGGTCTGAACTTGGCGAGCTTCTCGAGAGCCTGGGTCTTGGTGGCCGGGGACATCCAGTCCAGCTCTTGGATGCTCTGGCCGTAGGCGGTGCGCAGGTTCTCCACCAGCTGCTCCATACGGGCCTTGGCCGCTGGCGGGAAGTAGCGCTCGACATAGAGCTTGCCCACCGCCTCCCCCAGGTTGTTGTCCAGCACCCCGAGGGCCCGCTCCCAGGGGGCGCGCTGCTTGGGCGTGCCGCTAAGAGCGGTGCCGAAGAAGGCAAAATTCTGGGCATCGGTCTGGCTGTCGAGGTAGGGGGCGTAATCGGTGATGAGCTGCCACTTGAGGTAGGCCTGCCAGTCAGCGACCGGGGTCTGCTGCATCACCTCGTTCAGGGCCGAGAGGTAGGTGGGCTGGCCGATGACCAGGCTCTGTTGCCCCGCAAGGCCGGCCTGGGCCAGGTAGGCGTCCCAGTCAATGGCGGGGGCGAGGCGCCCCAGCTCGCTCACCGGTCCCTTGTTGTAGTTCTTCTCTCTGTCCCGCAGGGCCACGTTGTCCCACTGGATCTGGGCGAGCCTGGTCTCGAGGGCCAGGATGCGTTTCGCCTTGGCCTGGGCATCCGTCTCACCGAAGCGGGCCAGCATGGCGGCGATGTGCTGCTCGTACTTGTGCAGCAGTGCCTGGCTGTTGGGGTCGCGCTTGAGGTAGTAGTCCCGATCCGGCAGGCCGAGGCCGGCCTGGTAGAGGTAGACGGCATAGCTGTCAGGAGCCTTGGCGTCGGCGTCTATCCAGAAACCGAAGGGGGAGCCGCCACCGGTGCGGGCGCTCTGGGCGAAGGTGCGGGCGAGATCCTGCGGCGTGCTGATCTGCTCTATCTCGCTCAGCATCGGCAGCAGGGGCGTGGTGCCCTTGGCGTTGCGGGCGGCCTGATCCAGATAGCTCTGGTAGAGGTCGTGGATCTGCTGGGCAGGGGTGCCGGCGGCGGCCTTGCCATCCAGCCCCTCCACCAGCACCCGCACGTCCGCCAGGGATTTGTCCCGCAGCAGGTAGAAGGCACCGTCGGCGGGCCTGTCATCGGGGATCTTGGCCGTGGCGAGCCAGTGGCCGTTCACGTAGCGGAAGAAGTCGTCACCAGGCTTGACGCTGGTGTCCATGTTGGCCAGCGCAAGGCCGGAGTGTTTGTCCGGTTGGTTCGGTGCCTGACTGCAACCGGCCAGCAGGGCCAGCCCGACGAGGGTGGCCAGGATGTGTTTCTTGTTGTTCATTATGGTTTTATTCCAATTCGGGTTATATGGCTTCCTTGCCCACGCAGGGAGCGATTCACTCTAGCAGCCGGGTTAGCGCTTGATAAGCCCGACTCTGCTAAGATCGGCCTGGTCGTATTGGGGAAGCCTATGATTTCTCGTATTTATTCTCGTTTTTGTCAGACCCTGCCCGCGCCGGAAGGTTCCTGCGGTCTGCTGGTGGCTTTCAGCGGCGGGCTCGACTCCACCGTCTTGCTGGTGCTGGCGGCCCGTTTTGCCCGCGCCCACGGCCTCGCCCTGAACGCCCTGCACGTTCATCACGGCCTGAGCCCACATGCCGACGACTGGGTGACTCACTGCGAAGGGGTGTGCCAGCAACTGGCGGTGCCCCTCATCGTGGAGCGGGTGCAGCTCTGTCGGGGCAACGGGGAGAGCCTGGAGGCCCAGGCGCGGGCGGCGCGTTATGAGCGACTCGCCGCCCACCTGGGGGAAGGGGAGTGGCTGCTCACCGCTCACCATCAGGATGATCAGCTGGAGACCCTGCTGCTGGCGCTCAAGCGGGGTGCCGGTCTGCGCGGACTGGCGGGCATGGTGGCGAGCCAGCCTTTTGCCGCAGGCCATCTGTTGCGCCCCTTGCTCGACATGAGCCGGGCCGAGCTGGCGGAAGCCGCGCAGTCACTTCCTTATGGCTGGGTTGAGGATGAGAGCAACGAGGACCCGAGCTATGACCGCAACTTCCTGCGCCAGCAGATCATCCCCCTGCTCAAGGACCGCTGGCCCGCCATGGCCCGGACGACGGCGCGCACCATGGCCCTGTGCGCCGAGCAGGAGGCGCTCATCAGCGAGCTGGCCGAGGCGGACTGGCAGGCGGTGGGTGAGGGAGAAGGGCTGCGCATTGACGGACTCCTCTCCCTCTCCCCCGTGCGGCGCAACAACCTGCTGCGCCACTGGATCCGCCGCCAGGGGGGAGAGATGCCCTCCCGCGAGCTGCTGGGCCTGCTGTGGCAGGAGGTGGCGCTGGCGCGCGATGACGCCAACCCCAGGCTGAGCCTGCAAGGGTTGGCGTGCCGCCGCTATCAGGGGCGCCTGTACCTGGTGGCGCCGGATCTCGCCCCCCGCGAGGAGGTGCTGCCCATCCGGATGGAAGAGACGCTCACCCTGCCGGACGGGCTCGGGCAGTTCAGGCTCTGGAGAACGGATGGCGAAGGGTTGCGGACACCGAGGGGGGACGAGCCGCTCTCGGTGCGTTTTCAGGTCGCCCCCGGCGTCATGCTGAAACCGGTGGGGCGGGTGGGCAGCCGGCGGCTCAAGAAGCTGCTGCAAGAGTACGGGGTGCCCTCCTGGCAGCGGGGGCGCATTCCCATCCTCTACTACGGTGAACAGGTGGCACTGGTGGCCGGGCTCTTTGTCTGCGACGGATTTCTGGCGCCAGAAGAGGGGGTGGCGTGGGAGTGGCGGCCCCCCGTCACCCCGGATGCAGATTGACATCGCAGAGTGACAGGGGGCCGGGAGGGGAAGGGTGATGCCCTATTCGGGCAGGCCGGAGCCCCCGGCTTTCTTGCGGGCGTAAAGATGAGTATCGGCCGTCTCGTAGAGGCGCTGCACATCCATGCCCGACTGCCAGCTGGCGGCTCCCAGGCTGCACCCCACCGAGAAGGCGCTGAGCTCCTTGTGGCTGTGGAGCACATGTTGCAACCGCAGCCAGACCGGGCGCCAGGCCTCGGGGTCCGCGGGTTGCAGCAGCAGGGCAAACTCGTCCCCGCCGAGGCGAAACGCCTGATCCGTCCCGCGAATGCACCCCTGCAGCAACTGGGCGAAGCGGCTTAGCACCAGGTCGCCCACCGGGTGGCCCCAGGTGTCATTGACCTGCTTGAATCTGTCGAGATCCAGCAGCACCAGCACCAGGCCGTGGGGTTCCCGGCTGTGTTGCTCCACCGCCCGGCCGATGGCCTCGTCGAAGTAGGCGCGATTGCCAAGCCCGGTCAGGTGGTCGAGCCGCACCTGCTGTTCCAGCCGATCCAGCCGCAGATAGAGGGGCAGGGGGAGACTGAACAGCTGATGATATTGCTCAAGCAACCGCCTCTGGCCGTCGCTCAGAGGGTGCTCCAGCTCGTAGTGCAACTGGCCGAGCAACTGCTCGTGTCGTCCCCGTAGCTCGAAGCGATAGGCATGCAGGGTCAGCCTGGCCTGGGGCGGGTGCGAGATGAGGGGATGGGGCTGGCCACAGTCGAACTGGAGCGAGTGGATCCGGACAATGTTTGCCACCCGCTCGGCAAAGATTGCCAGCAGGGCGTCAAGATCCCGTTGCCCCAGCAACTGCTCTATCTGCTGATAGCGGTCCTGCCCGGTCAAGGGCGCAAGCCGCTCCATCTGCTGTACCCACTGCTCTATGCCATGTCCGAAGCCGTTCAATGACGATGTGTTTTCCACGTTACAGCCCTTACACCTCTCCATTCATTGCACAGGCTCCTGCAAGCCCTGTGCCTAAAATATGTCCGATGAAAAACAAGGGGGCTGGCTAGGCTTAACGGGATGAAACGGGAGGGGAAATTCCTGCCGCTGAGCGAGTGGCGTGCCATATGGGGAGCGGGCGCTGTGCTTGCTGTGTCAGGGAAGAGGGCGCCGGGCAGATGAAGGAGAGGGATGGGTGTACGCCGATGTGTTGATCCTGCTGATCTTCGCCGTTGTGCTGGTGGCCATTTTCCGGCGCCTCGGCCAGCCGGTGATCCTTGCCTATCTGTTTGCCGGCATGCTGCTCGGCCCCCACGGCGTGGCCATCGTCACGGGTCAGGCCATGATGCAGACCATAGGGGAGCTTGGCATCGTGTTCCTGATGTTCTCCCTCGGGCTCGAGTTCTCCCTGCCGCGTCTGCTCGCCATGCGCAAGCTGGTGCTGGGGGTCGGCAGCCTGCAGGTGCTGCTCACCTCACTGCTGTTTTTCGGGCTCGGCTGGTGGTGGGGGCTGAGCCTGGCCCAGGCGCTGGTGGTGTCAGGCACCCTGGCGCTCTCCTCCACCGCCGTGGTGATCAAGCAGCTCGGCGAGCTCAAGCAGCTCCATACCCGGCGAGCCCAGCTCGGGGTGAGCGTGCTGCTGTTCCAGGATCTGGCCGTGGTGCCCCTGCTGGTGATGATCCCCATCCTGGCCCAGCCCGAGGTGCAGGGTAGCGCCCTGCTGGCGGAGGTCGCCTGGGCCTCCCTCAAGGGGTTGTTTGCGCTCTCCGTGCTGCTGGCGGTGGGGAAGTGGCTGCTGCCCATGCTGTTTTTCGAGGTGGCGCGCGCACGTTCAGACGAACTCTTCGTACTGAGTGCCCTGCTGGTGGCATTGCTGGCGGCCTCCCTGACCCAGTGGATGGGGCTCTCCATGGCGCTCGGTGCCTTCCTGGCGGGCATGATGCTGGGGGAGTCCCACTATCGTCATCAGCTCGAAGTGGACATCAAGCCGTTTCGCGACGTGTTGATGGGGCTCTTCTTCATTACCATCGGCATGACCATGGACTGGGCGCTGGTGGCGGACGCCTGGTGGCAGGTGCTGGCCTGTGTGACGGGGCTCATCCTGTGCAAGTCGCTGCTCATATTGCTGGCGGGCCGTCTGATGGGGGAGCGCAAGCGCGACGCCATGGCCGCTGGCATCATGTTGAGCCAGGTCGGGGAGTTCGGTTTTGTGCTGCTGGCGCTGGCGAGTCATCACGGCTTGCTGGATCACCAGCTGGTCTCTCTGCTCATCGGCATCGGTGTCATCTCCATCGCCCTCACCCCCTGGCTGGTGTTGCGGGCGCTGGGGCTTGCCCACTCCCTCACCGACAGTGCCCTGCTCTCTCGCGCCGAGGTGGCCCAGTCGGGCCTGAGCAAACACCAGCACGTCATCATCGCCGGGTTCGGACGCACCGGCCAAACCTGTGCCCGCTTTCTCAAGCTCGAAGAGATCCCCTTCCTGGCCCTGGATCTCGATCCCGAGCGTGTGAGCGAGGCGAAGCTCGCGGGGGAGCAGGTGGCGTTCGGCGATGCCAGCCGGCGCGACATCCTGCTGGCGGCCGGTCTGTTGCGGGCGCGGCTGGTGATCATCACCTTCGACGATCAAAAGCGGGTCGATGCCATGCTGACGCTGATCCGGGAGCTGGCGGGGGAGATCAAGGTGCTGGTGCGTACCCGGGATGACAGTTTCCTTGAACACTACAAGCAGGCCGGCGCCTTCGAGGTGATCCCCGAATCCCAGGAGGGAGCCCTGATGCTGGTCTCCCACCTGCTGCTCAACTGCGACATTCCCATCGGCCGGGTGATCCGGCGCATGGAGCACGAGCGCAGCAGCCAGTATCGCTTTCTGCACGGTTTCTACTGGGGCGGCAAGAGTGCGGGCAATTTGGAGACGGATCAACAGCTCGAGCGGCTGCATCCCGTGCTGCTGCACGACCAGGCCTGGGCGGTGGGACACAGGGTACGGGATCTCGCCCTGGGAGAGGTGCGCATCAAGGCGATTCATCGCGGGGAGCGCAGCCTGGATCCCAGGCGCGAGCTGGTGCTGGCGGCGGGAGATACCCTGGTGCTTTTCGGCACGGCCGTGGCCATGGAACAGGCCGAGCAGCGCCTGCTGGAGGGACGCTAGGATCTCCTTGCCATGGGATAAGGCCCCTCAGGCCTCTTCGCGAAACTGCTGTTGCCTCCCGCTGCCCGGCAGGTCGAGGAAGGCCTCGATGCGCTGGCGGTGATCCAGCGCGTCCTGGTATCCCAGCTTGATGAGCCGCTGGCAATAGCCGGGGTCAAACATCAGGAAGCTGGCCAGGCTGCTGCTCTCTTCGCCGTTGACCCCGAGCACTCGCAGCAGACGGCGCAGCTGGGTCGGCAACCGTGGGAGGTATTCGAGGGCGATGAGGTCGAGATCCTGGCTGGGGCGGATCACGCAGGTCTCCACCTGGCGCAGTTTCAGTCGACTGCGCTCCCGTGCCGGAATAAGGGAAAGGGTCTGGTTGATGCGCCCGAGCCGCTCCAGATCCGAATTGAGGGTGTCGGAGAAGACGGTGTTGAGCAGATGGCTCGCGATGTTGGAGCTGGTCAGGTGCCCCTGGCGGGGAGTCGGGTTCTCCCTGTGAGGGGAGTCCAGGGTCACCAGCAGGATCCGCTCCGCCCCCAGGTGGATGGCGGGGCTGAGCGGGCTCAGCTGATGGATGGAGCCATCCCCGTAGACGCGATCGCCGATGGGGGTGGCGGGAAAGACAAAGGGCAGCGCCGACGAGGCCAGCAGATGATCCGAGGTGAGCAGGGTACGCAGGCCACGTCGTCTGGCGCGCTCCCAGGGCTGATGTTCGGCCCGCCCCTGGAAGAAGGTGGTGGAGAGGCCGTCATCGTAGTCGGAGGCCGTGATGGCGATGGCCTCCAGGCTGCCGTAGAGGATGTTGTCATCGATGCGGTGATAGTCGATGAGCTGATCCAGCAGACGGCGCAGGGGGGCGTTGTCAAACAGGTGAAAGGCTCGGTTGCTCTGGGGGGTGATGAGGCCGGCCGAGCCCTGATAGAGGGTGCGCCACAGCAGTTGGCAAGGGTGGAAGTCGAAGATGTGGTGGGTCTCGAATCGTCGCCAGACCCACTCCAGCTTGCGCACCCCCAGATGGAAACAGGAGGCGTAGCACGCCAGCGCCGTGATGTTGAGAGCCCCCGCCGAGGTGCCGCACAAAATGGGGAAGGGGATGCCGATGTTGCGGGGGTAGAGTTCGGCCACCGCCTTGAGTGCGCCGACCTGATAGGCGGCGCGGGCACCACCACCAGTCAGCAGAAGAGCAGTATTGGGTCTGGCCATGAGGGTGTGCCTTATCGTGATCGCCAGGGCGGGTTGCCACCGCGCAATTCAACTATAAGACGTTGTATACCGGATAAAAATGGGCCGCACGCTCAATTTTTGCGGCCCGTTTCATTTTCAGTTTGCCAAGGGCGTCTGGCTCAGTTGATCGAAGGCGGCGAAGGCTGGAGGGCTTGCCAGAATACGGCCATGGCCGAGCCCCCGGGTGCTCACCAGCCGGGTGCGGCCATCCTGGGCCGCGCGCAGGGAGTCCCGGTGGGGGGCGAAGCGGTCTTCCTCATCGTGAACGATGAGGGCGGCGCCGCTGCGCCGGGCGAGCCGGCCAAGGGGGTCAACCGTGCTGAGCGGGTGCTGGTATTCGTGTTCTATCTCCTTGACCACCGCATCGAACAGCCGGATGGAGTAGCCGGAGCGCGCCACCATGCCGTAGAGCTGGGGCACGTAGTCGAGTACCGGGGAGATGAGCAGCAGCGGCAGCGCATCGATTGCCGGGTGACGGCTGCTGAGGGTGACAGCACCCCCCATGCTGTGGGTGATGACGCCCTGGACGGGGCCGACCCGCTCGAGGATCTCGTCGAAAGCGCGCACGAAGCGGGGCAGGTGACCCCTGTTCCCTTCGCTCCGGCCGTGGGCGGGGTGATCGTAGGCGAGCGCCGTATAGCCCTGGGCGGCGATGTGGCTCATCAGCGGATAGAACTGGCTGGCACTGCCTGACCAGCCGTGCATCAGCAGCCAGACCGGCCCCTGCCCGAGCCGGTAGCTCATCAGGGTCCCTTCACTGGTGTGGATGGCCTGCTCGACCAGGCCAGTCGGGGCTGCGACGCCCCGGGTCGCCCGCTGCGGGGTGAGCAGCAGCTTGCTGGCGGTGCGCTTGGCGTGGGTGGGCGCCAACACGTGATGCAGGCGGGTGCCGAGGCCCAGCAGCAACTTGCTCGGGCTGAAGCGGCGTGTGTTGAAGTAGATCTTGCTGCTCATGGTCATCCTGTGTCTTTTGTGTGCGAACGGTCGTGCTTTTTTGCGAGTTTTTAAAAGGAAGAGCCCGTCGGGTCAGCGCCAGCTGGTCAGCAATTGTTCCACCTCGGGCCAGAAGTGGCGGGCCGGATCCTCGCTGAGCGCCAGGGCATGGAACACCTGATCCCCGAGATAGAGGCCATAGAGGCGATAGACGGCGCGCCAGGGATCGAGATCGCTGCGCCACTCCCCTCTGGCCTGCCCCTGCACTACCTGGCGTGCCAAGTAGTCGAGCCAGAAACGGACCAGCTCGCGTGCCGCCTGCTGGACCTCACCCTCCTGGGCGGAGGTCCAGGCATCGAGGAACATGCAGCGGCCGGCAAAACTCTGGTTCCAGGCCAGCCAGGCCTGCAACAGGGCGAGCAGTTTCTCCTGCTGGGTGGCGTACCCCTGTTGGCGCACCGGCTGGATCACCCGCTCCCGAAATACCTCGGCGGAATGGGTGAGCACGGCGATCTGCAGGTTGTCACGGGACTGGAAGTGGGCGAACAGACCGCTTTTTGACATCTCGCAGGCCGTTGCGAGGGAGCCTATGGTGAGGCTCTCCAGCCCCTGCTGGCTCGCCTGCTCGAATGCAGTCTGCAAAATGGTGTCGCGGGTCAGACGTCCCTTGCTCATCCGGCTCTCCTCTCTCTGGGCTGGCAGCATAAAGTACGACCGTGCTAATTGTCGAGCCGCAAATGGTGCAGGGAGGCCGTTTCCGGCTGCCGCGGGGGGCAAGAGAGTCTTCTGGGAGGCGGGTGTGGCTGGCTTGTTACGAGCCAGCCGGGGACGAGCTCAGTCGTCCTTGATGCCCATTTGCTGCAGGGCGATGACCGCCTGGGTGCGGTTCTTGACCCCGAGTTTGCGGAAGGCGGAGTGATATGGGCTCTGATGGTGGCAAGGGGCTCAACTGTCCTTGATATCCATCTGCTGGAGGGCGATGACCGCCTGGGTGGGGTTTTTGACCCCAAGTTTGCGGAAGGCGGAGTGATATGGGCTCTGATGATGGCAAGGGGCTCAACTGTCCTTGATATCCATCTGCTGGAGGGCGATGACTGCCTGGGTGCGGTTCTTGACCCCTAGTTTGCGGAAAATCGCGGTGATATGGGCCTTGATGGTCGCCTCGGAGACGTTGAGCTCCCATGCGATCTGTTTGTTGAGGCTGCCATCCCGCAACATGATGAGCACCTTGTATTGCTGGGGGGTGAGGCTGGCCAGCTTGGTGGCGAAATCGGGCCCTTCGCTGGGCTCGGGATGGAGGGAGATCCCCTCGGGCACCCAGTTGTCCCCCCCGATCACCGTATTGAGGGCGCTGACCAGCTCTTTCATGGGGACGGACTTGGGAATGAAGCCGAGCGCGCCCAGGCGCAGCACCTGCTGGATGATGGCGGGATCCTCGGAGGCCGAGACCACGACGATGGGGAGATCCGGGTGATGTCCGCGCAGATAGGCCAACCCCTCGAAGCCGTTGGCCCCCGGCATCTTGAGATCCAGCAGCAGCAGGTCGACGTCGGGATGTTCATCGAGCAGGTGGCTCAGGCTGTCGATGGAGTCAGCCTCCAGCAATCTGGCGTCGTCGATGGCCATGTGCACCGCTTGATAGAGGGCGCCCCGAAACAGGGGGTGGTCATCTGCGATGACGATGGTAAATTGGCTGTCCATAGCTCACATTGTTGCTAACTGATTGTTTTGAAAAATCAAACTAGCACTGCTACCCAAGTGGGTCAAACCCGCCAGTACGCAAATGTGAGGTGGTCATCGGATGTCGTGCCACGGGGCCGGCGGGATGGCCAGTAAACAACCCATGCAGGAGGCAATCGATGGGATCCCTGGTTTTGACGGTGGGCACGGGCTCCACCTGGGCAATGAGAACGGCGCTGGTGCTGGCCATGAGCGGGCTCAAGTGGCAGGAGCAGGTCTTCGATCTGGAAGATGCCAAGGAGCTGCAACGGCTCAAGCGCACGGCCCCCGCCGGCCTGGTGCCCTGGCTCGACGACGGTGAGCTGCGTATTCACGACTCTCTGGCCATCGCCGAATATCTCCACGAGTGCTGCCCGGAGCGTCACCTTTATCCGGTGGACAAGGCCGAACGGGCCCTGGCCCGCAGCCTGTGCGCCGAGCTGCACGCCGGTTTTCGCCAGATCCGCACCCTGCTGCCCTTCTTCCTGGGGGCGCCCACCCAGAGTGAACCGCCGGTGGAGGTCATTGACGAGCTGGCCCGGTTGCAGACCCTCTGGTCCCAGGCGCGGGGGCCCTTCTATTTCGACGAGGCGAGCATTCTGGATGCCTTCTATGCGGTGATGGCCTATCGACTGGCAAGCTATGGCATTTCGCTGCCCGGTCAGGCTGGCGCCTATCAGCAGGCCTTGCTGGCCTGGCCCCTGTGGCAGGAAACCCTGCTCAGGGCGAGGTTGCAGTGGCCAAAGGCGGCCCGCCAGTCTGATTGATGCGGGCGTCGGCAAGACAAAAAAGGGGAGCCATCGGCTTAATGCCGATCAGTTAAGGATCCATTGACCGATCCTCAGGCTGTGTAAGAATCCGAAACTCCTTGTTGGGTTTCGGATTTTTTTATGCGTATCGACCAAGCTCTCGACTTCATTCACGCCTGTCCTCCCGGAAAGTTTGAGTCCCTGTCTGACCTGCTGTCACCTGAACTGGTGCAGGCTTGCTTGGCCGAGACGGGCTCCGTCTCCTTGCGCCGACGGCGCATGCCCATGGAGCGGGTGCTATGGGCCATTATCGGGATGTCCTTGTTTCGTCATGTC
>NZ_JBFOCN010000051.1:0-2379 GCF_040907815.1 Aeromonas sp. s6 | reverse complement strand
CGCAAGGCTTGGGCTAGCGACTCGACCGGTTCGCTGGTCAGCAACAACCATTTCAACGGGGTCTCACCCTTGGGCGGGTTAATCTCCTCGGCCAGCACCGCGTTGAGCGTGATATTCCCCTGTTTTAGCGTGATGCGCCCACTGCGCAGGCTCAAGCTCGCCTTGCGGGCTGGTCGATTTTTACGTTTACCGCGTTTATCCACCACGCCCTTTTGCGGAATACTGATCTGATAGCCACCCAACTCCGGTTGGTTCTTCAGATGGTCGTACAGATACAACCCAGACTCTACGTCCTTGCGTGGGTGCTTGGAGCGCACCACGAAGCGCTCGTTATGCGCCAGTTTGTCCTGCAGATAAGCATGGATATCGGCTTCGCGGTCACAGACCGCAATCACGTTGCTCATCATGCTGCCCATGCGTAACCGGCTAGTTGCGGCCGCAGCCAGCCATTTGCCACTCTCCTTTTCATCCGCATCGGCAGGGTCATCCGGGCGCATCCACCACTCCTGATGCAGTAATCCTACGGTGCGGAATGTGGTGGCCTCGAGCAAGAGCACGGAGTGAACCCACCATCCGCGGGATTTATCCTGAATAGAGCCCAGCTTCCCAAGCTCTTCGGCGACCTGGTGGCGATAACTCAAAGAGGTGGTGTCCTCAATGGCCAGCAGTTCGGGAAACTTCTGAGCCAACTTGACCGTTTGCATCGCGCCAGCCTTTCTGATCGCCTCGGCAGAAACGTTGGGATTGCGGATAAATCGGTAAGCGCCTTCCTGCATGGCTTCACTGCCCTCGGATGAGATGGTTATTGATTTTCCAGAATATTTTGCCAATTGAGCGGCGACGTTAACCAGACGGGTGGTACGGCGAGGATCACCCAGCGCCGCCGAAGAGAAAACAGATTTGGCCCAGTCAGCCGTACGATGAAGAGCAGAAGTTATCATGATCGTTACTATGTTGGGAGTCACATAGAAGATCAGATCCTGGAAAACGGGAAAGGTTCCGTTCAGGACGCTACTTGTGTATAAGAGTCAGGTTGCATCCAGCGGCTCGACTGGCCGATGAGCAGGGTGGCGAGCAGGGCGCACGCCACGCCGACGGGATCCAGATTGGCAGAGGGATTGAGCAACAAGAGCACCCCGACGAGCCCCATCACCCCCAGCAACAGCCACTTGAGCGTCGGTCTGACACCGTCTTGCAGCCAGGCCAGCCCCATCAGGATGAGGGGCAGCGTCGCTCCCAACGTACCCGCCACGGCGCCGGGCAGGCGAAACGCCGCCACGAACAGCAGGGCGAAGAAGGCGGTGATGTTGCAAAACGCCAGCAGGAACTGCCTGCTCCAGACGAGAGGCGGTCTGCGGGGATGGAGCAACAGCAGCAGCACCCCGGCGGGGAGGGCGCGCCACACGGCCACCCAGTAGGGGGAGTAGTCGGTCAGGTAGAGACTGACGACGGCATAGGTGCTGCCCCAGAGCAGGGGGGCGAGCAGGGCGATCAGCAGCGGCATGGTTATCTCGTAACAAAGTATCTTTAAGTAAAGATACATTAGCCGCGAGTTGGTTTATTATCAAGTATCTTCATGTAAAGATAATGGAGCCCGAATGGAGAGTGATCATGTAGATCAGCTGCTGGCCCAGTGGGCCCGGCAGCGCCCGGACCTCGACTGCACCCCCATGGGGGTGCTGGGGAGGGTGGCGCGCATGGCGGCGATCGCCGGGCGCGAAGTGAGCGAGACCCTCAAGGAGTGCGGTCTGCTGGGGTCTGACTTCGATATCCTGGCGACCCTGCGTCGGGCCGGTGAGCCGCTGACCCCGACCGCGCTCTACCAGTCCGCCATGCTGAGTTCAGGGGCCATGACGGCCCGGCTCGACAAGCTGGAGCAGCGTGGCCTGATAAGACGTGAAGCCTCCCCCGATGACAGACGCAGCCTGCTGGTCTGCCTGACGGAGCCGGGGCGGGAGCTGGTTGACCATGCGGTGGAACAGCACGTGGCGAACGAGCGCCGCCTGCTGGCCCCATTGAGCCTGGCCGAACAGGAGCAGCTGGCCGCCCTGCTCAAACGCTGGCTGCTGGAAAACGAATAAAAAAAACGGGCCTGCGGGCTAATGCCGATCAGTTAAGGATCCATTGACCGATCCTCAGGCTGTGTAAGAATCCGAAACTCCTTGTTGGGTTTCGGATTTTTTTATGCGTATCGACCAAGCTCTCGACTTCATTCACGCCTGTCCTCCCGGAAAGTTTGAGTCCCTGTCTGACCTGCTGTCACCTGAACTGGTGCAGGCTTGCTTGGCCGAGACGGGCTCCGTCTCCTTGCGCCGACGGCGCATGCCCATGGAGCGGGTGCTATGGGCCATTATCGGGATGTCCTTGTTTCGTCATGTC